>JAYUUX010000284.1:0-3011 GCA_043754645.1 Verrucomicrobiales bacterium
CCATAGGAGCGACCGCGGCCTATGGATTGGCACAAGGCGCCCGCTCCTTCCGTGGCTCGGACCTGAAGCGCTTCGCGAAACACGTCGACGAGGTTTTCCAGACGCTGGAGGAAGCCCGGCCCACCGCCGTCGATCCGGTCAACGCCATGCTCGACGTCCGGCGCGAAATGGCGGCCGGCGAGAGCGTCGAGGAACAGCAGGCTCTCGCGCTCGCCGCCGCCGAGGAGTTTGCGAACTCCGACGCCGACCACTGCCGCGCCATCGGCAAACACGGAGCGAGGCTTATCAAGAACGGCATGCGCGTGCTGACCCACTGCAACGCCGGTTGGCTCGCGTTCGTCGACTACGGCACCGCCACCGCTCCGATGTATGCCGCGCAGGAGGCCGGACGTTCCTTCCACGTCTTCTGCGACGAAACCCGCCCGCGCAGCCAAGGCGCCACGCTCACCGCCTGGGAACTCGCCCAGCAAGGCATCCCCCACCACATCATCGCCGACAACGCCGCCGGCCACCTCATGCAACGCGGCGAGATCGACCTCGTCATCGTGGGCAGCGACCGCACGCTCGGCCGCACCGGCGAAGTCGCCAACAAGATCGGCACCTACACCAAGGCCGTCCTCGCCCACCGCCACGGCATCCCCTTCTACGTCGCCATTCCGCTCTCGACCATCGATTGGGAAATGAAGCGCGGCTTCGACATCCCCATCGAGGAACGCCACGAGAGCGAAGTGCTCGGTGCGTGGGGCCTCATTTCAAACCCGAAGGCCGAAGGCCAAAAATCGAAAGCCGGAAAACGCGCCTACATCCGTGTGGCCAATCCCAGCAGCCACGCGCGCAATCCCGGCTTCGACGTGACCCCACCCGAACTCATCACCGGCATCATCACGCCGGAAGGCATCTTCAAGCCGAAGGACCTGTGGAAACAGCGGGCGAAGCTGGTAGGCCGGACGTCCGCCCATTGATCGTCACGCCGCGTGCGCCTGCAGGTCGGCCAAGTCGACGAATTCCACGGCGGAGGAGTGCGTCGCTTCGAGAACCACCTTCGGAGCGCAGCCGGCCTCGAAGGCTTCCTTCCAACGCGTGACGCAGAGGCACCACTTGTCGCCGGGATTCAGGCCGGGGAATCCGTAGAAGGGATTCGGCGTGCTCAGGTCGTTGCCGGCAGCTTGGGAGAATTCGAGGAACTCCTCCGTCATCACCGCGCATACCGTGTGCAGCCCGTGGTCGCCCGGACCGGTCCGGCAGTAGCCGTCGCGGTAGAATCCCGTCATGGGATCGGAGCAGCAGCACTTCAGGTCACCGCCGAGAACGTTGGTTGGCATGGGCAGAAAAATAGCACCGGCAGCCACGGTGGCCAGCGGTGCTTGAGAATTCGTTCCGGAGTTTCCGGACTCAGAACGCGAAGATCTCGTCGGCCTTGAAGAAACGTTTCACTTCGGCGGCGGCGGCTTCGACCGAGTCGGACGCGTGGCAGACGTTGACCATCTTGTCGACGCCGAGGTCGCCGCGGATCGTGCCCTTGGCGGCGGCCTTGGAATCGGTGGGTCCGAGCAGGTCACGGACGCGGCCGATGGCGTTCTCGCCTTCGAGCGCAAGGGCGACGACGGGGCTCTGCTGCATGAAGCCCTGCACGCTGGGGAAGAACGGCTTGTCGGCGATGTGGGCGTAGTGCTCCTTCAGCACGGCGTCGCCGAGCTTCATCATCTTGATGCCGCGAATTTTCAGGCCGGCGCCTTCAAAGCGGGCCAGCACCTGACCGGTCAGGTTCTTGGTGACCGCATCCGGTTTGAACAAAATCAAAGTCGTTTCCAAAGCCATAGGGCCGGAGTTGGTAGCGGATGCGCGGCCAAGGGTCAATGGCGCTGGAGGAATGACGAAGGACGGAGGCCAGAAGCCAAAGGGGAGTTTTCCAGACCGTGGCGACGCCGACGGCTCCAGAGGATCCGCCTGTTTATAGAATCAGTCCCACCCGAAATGCTGAGCTCCGTAGGCGCGACCTGCCTGGGCACGACGACATTCCCCCGTAGTGGTCTTGCTGATTCAGCATCCCGGAGGAATGCCAGCGGTCCTGGAACCGACGATGATCCCACGCCTGCTGGCACGCCCTTCGGGATGCCGACGTGATGGCGGACTACTCCGGGCTTGTCGCTTCGCTCAACCCCCGGCTACAGGCTGACAAACCTCCGGCTTGCTCAATGCGCTGTTTCGTTTTCAGGGAACCGCAGAAGACGCGGAACAGACGGAAACGGATGAAGGAACGGCTGGCCTCGATTCACAAAGAGGGGCAGCTTCCTCTAAGTAACTTCCCTCGGAGACATCCCATGGACACTCGATCAACCAGCCGGGATCAGCGGGCTTTTACGAGACGCGACCTGTTGGTCGTGTTGGTGGTCATCGCAGCCATCGTGGCGATCTGCTTGCCCTCTTTTGTAAGAACCGGGGATAGGGCGATGAGACTCAGTTGCATCGCCAACCTCAAAAGGGTCTCCATGAGTTTCCGGCTCTTCGCCGAGGATGCGGGTGGTTATCCATTCGAAATCCTATCACGTCCTACCAACGCAATTCCCGGTCTGACTCCGTTCTCGACGAATGCTCCCGGAGAACTGTGGAAGCTGTTTCAGGCGGGCGGCGACGAATACATCGCTTGGCCTGGCAATCTCCTATGCCCGAGCGATTGGTCTCGAACCCAAGCCAAGTCTTTCGGGACCAACGGTGGCGCGGGCGAATTCGCCCACCAAAATAGCCGGCTCAACGCCCTGAGCTATTTCCTTTCGATCGACGCCGACGAGGGCAAACCGCAGAACATCATGGCGGGCGACCGATACCTCACAACCGATCCGGAAACATACTGGGAGGGGAACATCAGGTTTCTCTTTGGGCAGCAGGATCTCGGATCCAAATCACCGACTGCAAAATCCACCCGGTGGATCTCGACCATTCACAAAGGCGGCGGGATCGCGGTCTTCATGGATGGCGGCGCGCGGCAGTTGAGCACCGAGAAGCTCCGAAAG
>JAYUUX010000285.1:0-4237 GCA_043754645.1 Verrucomicrobiales bacterium
GGCCGTGTTCCCCGGCCAGGACCCGGTCAAGCTGCTGGAGAAATACGGTTCCCGCTGGCAGTTGATGCACGTGAAGGATCTGAAGAAGGGCGTGAAGACCGGCTCGCTCACGGGAAGCACCGACGTGGCGAATGATGTGCCCGTTGGAACCGGCCAGATGGACTGGCCCGCCATCTTCAAGGCCGCCCAGAAGGTCGGCGTGAAGCACTACTTCATCGAGGACGAATCCCCGACAGTCGTGGACCAGATTCCCCAGAGCCTGAAATACCTGAAGAACGTTTCGTGGTAGGCGGGATTCGGTTCGGCTTATTATTCAAAGGCGCAGCTCCGGCTGCGCCTTTTGTTTTGGGGACCTGGAGGCGTGCTCTAAATCAGAAGATGGATTTCAGCGACTGATGCCCTCTCACACGGAACGATGTGGCCGGAACGGGGCCGTGCACGGGCTGTTGCAAAGTAGGTCAGCGAACCTTGCCAGCCCGGCTCGCTCGCGGATTGGAACCGGACGATGCGGGGTTGTCAGGAGATCGCCCGTGCGGAAACCGTGCTCAGCACCGGGCCGGCTGGAAGCCTCCCTACATTGAACGCCATCGTTCCGGCTACGAACACCAAGGCATGTTGGGTCCGAGGCGCTGAGTTCCTGCCAAGACCGACCTCGAAGACACGCCGGGTCTAATGCCGGCGTTGCACGCTATCGCGTGCCTCCTCGTCCTCTGTTGCCTATTCGGCCTCTGTCCCCTTCGCGCTCTTCGCGTCCTTCGCGGATTCCTCTGCCACATCTACTCCACTCCACCATTGCCACGTGGGCGGGGTTTCCTGAAATTCCCGGCCTCTATGTCGCGCAGGCAGTATCCGTTTCATCTCATCGAGCCCAAGTGGCAGCAGTTCTGGGAAGGCCAACAGACCTTCCGTGCCTGGAACCCGTCCGAAGTGCTAGCGCCCGGCCACCCTTTTGCCCAACGCCACGGCGTCGATGCGCTCAGCCCTGAGAAGATCTCCAGCGGCCAGGCGCCGGGGAAGTTCTACATCCTCGACATGTTCCCGTATCCCTCGGGCGCCGGACTGCACGTCGGCCATCCCGAGGGCTACACCGCCACGGACATCCTCGCGCGCTTCCGCCGTTCCCAGGGCAAGAACGTCCTGCACCCGATGGGCTGGGACTCCTTCGGCCTGCCCGCCGAGCAATACGCGGTGAAGACCGGCCAGCATCCGCGCGTCACGACGGAGGCGAACATAGCCAACTTCACCCGGCAGATCAGGTCGCTCGGCTTCAGCTACGACTGGTCCCGCGAAGTCGCCACGACCGATCCCGAGTATTTCAAGTGGACCCAGTGGATCTTCCTCCAGATCTACAATTCCTGGTTCAACCCGGCCACGAACAAGGCCGAGCCGATCAGCACGCTGACTTATCCGCCGGAGCTGGAGCAAAGTGCTTCCGTGCGTCCCGCCGGAAGCTCCATTCAAAATGGAACTGCCACCGGGACGGATGGCAGCACATTGGAAGACCGTCGTCGTGCCTACCGCGACTCCAAGCGCCTCGCCTTCGTCAGCGAAGCTCCGGTCAACTGGTGCCCCGAGCTGGGCACCGTGCTGGCCAATGAGGAAGTCATCGACGGCAAGAGCGAGGTCGGCGGGTTCCCCGTCATCCGCAAGCCGATGCGCCAATGGATGCTCCGCATCACGGCTTACGCCGAGAAACTGCTGGCCGATCTCGACACCATCGACTGGTCCGACTCGCTGAAGGAAATGCAGCGGAACTGGATCGGGAAGTCGGAAGGCGCGGATGTGGACTTTGTGGTGGCCGATTCCGGATCCGAGATCCCGGATACCGGAAGCGCCGATCCGGGATCGGGCATCAGGCATCAGGCATCCGCCCCAAAAATCCGCGTCTTCACCACCCGGCCCGACACGCTCTTCGGGGCGACCTACATGGTGCTGTCGCCCGAGCACAAGCTGGTCGGCCAGATCACCACGCCCGCGCAGGCCGCAGCGGTGCAGCAGTATCAGGAATTCGCCGCCACCAAGTCCGACATGGAGCGCACGGAGCTGGCAAAGGACAAGACCGGCGTCTGGACCGGCGCCTACGCCATCAACCCGGTCAATCGGGAGAAGATCCCCATCTGGATCGCAGACTACGTCCTCGCGACCTACGGCACCGGCGCGATCATGGCCGTTCCGGCACACGACGAGCGGGACTTCGAGTTCGCCAAGAAATTCAACCTGCCGATTCGAGCGGTGGTGATGCCCCCAGATTCTTGGTTAAAAGAAACGAAAGCTTCAGTTCCTGCACCTGAGCACGATTGGTCACAGTTTCGCGCCGTTTATTTGAACGACGCGGGGCTCTTTTCATCTGCCTTTACCGAGTTGGGAAATGCGGTGAACTCAACCGGCTCAGATGTCTCGCTCAACGGCCTCCCCACCGCCGAAGCCAAAGCCAAGATCACCGCCTGGCTCGAGTCCAAGGGCCTCGGCCAGAAGACGGTGAACTTCAAGCTGCGCGACTGGCTCTTCAGCCGTCAGCGTTACTGGGGCGAACCTTTCCCCATAATCTGGAAGAAGGGCGCTGACGGGCAGCTGTATCACGAGGCGCTTCCCGAAAGCTCCTTGCCGTTGCTCCCGCCCACGCTGGAGGACTACAAGCCCACGGCGAGCGGCGAGCCTCCGTTGGCCCGCGCCAAGGACTGGCTGCATCTGCCCGACGGTTCCATCCGCGAGACCAACACCATGCCCCAGTGGGCCGGCTCGTGCTGGTATTACCTCCGCTACCTCGACGCCAAGAACGGCACCGCCTTCGTGAACCGCGACGTGGAGAGCTACTGGATGGGTTCCGCCCGATCCTCCAAGTCCACTCCCGGCGTCGATCTCTACGTGGGCGGCACCGAACACGCCGTGCTGCACCTGCTCTATGCCCGGTTCTGGCACAAGGTTCTCTTCGATCTCGGCCACGTCTCCACCGCCGAACCATTCTTCAAGCTGGTCAACCAGGGCCTGATCCTCGGGGCCGACGGCCAGAAGATGTCCAAGTCCCGAGGCAACGTGGTCAACCCTGACGACGTGCTCGCCGAGTTCGGCGCCGACGCCTTCCGGCTCTATGAAATGTTCATGGGGCCGTTGCAGGACACCAAACCCTGGAACACGCAGGGCGTCGAAGGCGTCTATCGTTTCCTCGGCCGCGTCTGGCGTGCCTACGTCGATGAGGAGTCGGAGACCGACTACGAGCAGGCCGCTGCGGCGCATGGCGACAACGCCTCCTTCCTCGAACAGATCAAACTGGCCGCGAGCATCCAGGACGTGCCGGCCACGCCCGCGCAGCTCAAGACGCTCCACACTTGCATCAAGAAGGTGACGGAAGACCTGGAAGGCATGCGCTTCAACACGGCGATCTCCGCCATGATGGTCTTCATCAACGAAGCCATGGGCTGGGAGACCAAGCCGGTGAGCGTCTATCGCACCTTCCTCCAGCTACTGGCTCCGTTCGCTCCGCACATCGCCGAAGAGCTTTGGAACAAGTTGAACGTTCAACGTCCAACGTCGGACGTTGAACGTTCACAGAGCCTGACCTACGCGCCGTGGCCTTCGTTCGATCCGGCGCTTCTGGTCGAAACCGAGCTCGAATTGCCGGTGCAGATCAACGGCAAACTCAAGGACGTCATCAGGGTCGCCGCCGACGCGGACAACGCGACGCTGGAAGCCGCCGCGAGGAATGCGGAGAAGGTCGCGCCTCTTCTCGTCGGGAAAACCGTCAGGAAGGTCATCATCGTGCCGAAGAAGATGGTGAACCTCGTGGTGGGGTGACCGTAGAAACAACCGATTGCACTGGATGCACGCCATGCCACGTTTGACCCGTCAGGAACTGCTGGTGCTGACCTGCATCCTCGGTCTCCTGCTGTTGGGTTGGCTGACAAAGGCCTGGCGTGACGCCCATCGCGACGCGCCGGTGCCGGTGGAAAAAATCCGGGCAAATTGACCATGCAAGAACAGAGCTTTGAGAGCGCGATCGACGCGCTGGTGGAGACGAACCCGCAGTTCACGCGGGACGCCTACCTGTTCCTGCGTGAGGCGCTGGACCACACGCAGAAGGTCGTGGCCAAGGAGAACAAGGGCCGCAGCCGCCATGTCACCCCCACCGAGCTTCTGGATGGCATCCGCCAATTCGCCCTCGCGCAGTTTGGTCCAATGACCATGACGGTGCTCGCGGACTGGGGCGTGACCCGCTGCGAGGACTTCGGCACGATTGTGT
>JAYUUX010000286.1:0-5231 GCA_043754645.1 Verrucomicrobiales bacterium
ATTGGGGCTTCTGACGACGGTCATGTAATGCTGCACCTGCAGCGTGGCGGTGCTGGCCAGGGTGAACTGTCCTTGGATGACGGAACGCGACTGCCTTGAGCCCGGGCGTGCAGTCGCGTTCCGTCATCCAAGGACAGTTCACCCTGGCCAGCACCGCCACGCTGCAGGTGCAGCATTACATGACCGTCGTCAGAAGCCCCAATGGGCTGGGCGTGAATGCTGGTGCCGCATGGACGGACGGCATTCCGGTGGAAGTCTATGCCGTGGCGGAATTTTGGAAGATCAAGTAGCGTCAACCTGGTCACGGACCGGAATCAAAACCCCAGCACACCCGATGAAAGCATTATTTATCAGCCTACTGTTGGCCACGTTCAGCCTGGGCGCCTCTGCCCAGAGCTACTCCATTGACTGGTTCACCATTGACAGCGGCGGCGGCACCAGCACCAACGGGCAATACACCGTAAGCGGCACCATCGGCCAGCCGGATGCGGGCGGCGCAATGAACGGCGGCAACTTCTCCCTGGCCGGCGGGTTCTGGAGCCTGCTCAGCCTCGTGCAGACGACGGGTGCGCCGCTCCTCTCCATCCGCTACACCACGACCAACACCGCCGTCGTCTCCTGGCCCTCGCCCTCGACGGGTTTCAACCTCCAGTTCGCCACCGACCTCACGTTGAGCAACTGGGCCAACTCCGTCACCGCGCCCTCCGACGACGGCACGAACCGGTTCCTCATCGTCAACCCGCCCACGGGGAATGGGTTCTTTAGGTTGATCAAACCTTAACGGGCGGAGCAGGTGGGCAGGTGGGCGGGGGAGATGGGGAGAAGGATGTGGATGGTTGGTAGGGCGATGGCTCCTGCCGAGCCGCCTTGTGGTTCACGGATTTCGAACAGGTTTCCCGTGGGAAGACGGTGATGATCCAAGTTGCCGCTGGAGCCTGCTTGAAAAGAATTTCGCTCTGAGGCGGCTTGGCCGGAGCCTTCGCCCTACCTGCTCCAGGAACTTCGCGTTCCTTCGTGCCCTTCGTGGATGAAACACCGCCGGGCCGGACTGACGTTCCAAGAGAATGAAGTTGATTCGTGGCGTGGTGGGGATAAACCGCGCTCCCTGAATTGATGAAAGAGATCGTCCCTACACCGCCCGCCATCGTCCAAAGCCAGTTCGCCGAAGTCCGGGAACTGTTCAACCGCTATGTCGTTCCCAGCTACGGCCGCTTCGAGATCGCCTTCAGCCACGGCGCTGGAAACCATCTGTGGGACGTGAACGGAAAGCGTTATGTCGACTTCGGCGGCGGCATCGCCGTGACGTCGCTGGGGCACTGCAATCCGGAGATCACCGAGACGCTCGTCGAGCAGTCGAAGAAGCTGGTCCACATCTCGAACCTCTATTTCCACGAACCGCAGGGAAGGCTCGCGGAGAACATCGTGACGAACCTTGCCCCGGGTAAGGTCTTCTTCAGCAACTCCGGCGCGGAGGCGAACGAGGGGCTCTACAAGGTGGCGCGCAAGTTCGGCCACGACGAAGGCCGCTTCGAGATCATCACGGCGAACAACAGCTTCCACGGGCGCACGCTGGCCGGCATCGCGGCGACGGGTCAGGAGAAGGTGAAGAAGGGCTTCGAGCCGATCATGCCGGGCTTCCGCCATGTGCCGTTCAACGACCTCGAAGCGATGCGCGCCGCGATCTCGCCGGCCACCGTCGCGATCCTGATCGAGGGCATCCAGGGCGAGGGCGGAATCACTCCGGCCACGGTCGAGTATCTGCTCGGCCTGCGGAAACTATGCGATGAGAAGCGGCTCCTGCTGATGATGGACGCGGTGCAATGCGGGCATTTCCGCTCGGGACGGTTCCAAAGTTTCCAGCGGATCCTGGAGGGGCATCCGGCCGAGAAGGTTTTCCTGCCCGACGCGGTTTCCATGGCGAAGTCGCTGGGTGGCGGGTTTCCCATCGGCGCGTTCTGGGTGCGGCAGGAAGTCCACGGCGTGAAGCTCTGCGACATCCTCAGTCCCGGCACGCATGCCACCACGTTCGGCGGAACGCCGCTGGGGTGCGCCGTGGCGAACAAGGTCTTCGAAGTCATCCAACGCGATCGCCTCGCCGAAAATGTCCGGACCACGGGGGAATTCCTGAAGCAGCGGATCAACAGTCTTGCGGAGAAGTATCCGGCAGTGGTGAAGGGCGCGCGCGGCATGGGCTTCATGCTCGGCATCGAGCTTCAGGACAAGGACGGGATCAAACCCTTCGCCGCGATCGACAAGCCCGCGGCGGCGCAGATGTGCGCGCGCCTGCACGAGGCCGGTGTGCTGCTCATCCCGTCCGGCAACCAGATCGTCCGTCTCTTGCCCGCGCTCAATCTCGGCCACGCCGATGCCGAAGCCGGCATGGACCTGATCGAGGGAGTGGTGAAACGGCTGGCCTAGACCAAGTTCCCACCCGGAGCCCGTCAGCGTGCTGGCAGCTTCTGCAACGCGGCGAAGGCCCGGCCGTGATTCGGCTGGAGCTTGAGGCAGCGTTGGTAGGCCTCGCGGGCGCCATCGCGGTCACCGGTGAACCGCCGGGCTTCGCCGAGGTAGAACCAGACGAGGGCGGAGTCGGGAGCAGCCTTCGCGGCGGGCTCAAGATCAATCAGGGCGGCCGCGAGGTCGTTGCGCAGGAAGGCTCCCTTTCCACGGGCAAACAGCTCGAGACCACTTTCGACGGTGGCTTTGTCCTTCATGCCGGACTTCTCGAATGACTCGGCGAGTTCGCCGTGGAAGTTGGCCCCCATTTCACAGGCCTGCTGCCAGGCGATGCGGGCTTCGGCGGCCTTGCCGGATTGGGCGAGGGCGCTGCCGAGCACGCCGAGGGATTCCGGGCCGGCTCCGACGGAGTTGAAGCAGTTCGTCACGAGCGCAAGCGCGGCCGGCACGTCGCCTTTCATGAGATGCTGACGGGCGAGGAGCAGGGCGTAGTCCTCGGTCCAGAGGGTGTCCAGGGCACGTTTCGATTCTTCCATGGCGCCGGCGAGATTGCCCTTGGCCTGCAGGGCTTGGCTGCGCGCGAACCATCCGAGCGTGCCCATGTTTTCGCGGCGCTTGCGGATGGCGGGGTAGGTGATGTCCCAGACCGGAATCAGCGGTGAACCACGCAGGGCGCGTTCGCGATAGTCCAACGCCGAAGTGCCGCGGCCGAGTTCCGCCTCGGCGTAGCTCATGAGCAGATTGGCCGTGAGGTCGTTTGGATAATCCTTGAGCACGTCGCTGAGGATCGTGGTCGCCTCCCCGGCGCGGCCGGTGCGGGCGAGGATGCGGCCGAGGAGCAGAGCGGCTTTCGGGAGGGGAAGGGCTTCCTTGAACGACTGCTCGGCCTGGGCGAGGCGGCCTTCCTTCAGCATGCATTGGCCGATGTTGAGCGAGCTGTAGGCGGAGAAGGCGGGCGCCTGGGCATCGCCGGTGGCGACGTCGAAGCCGGACTTGGCGCGCTGGAAGAGTTCGATGGCCGGCCGGATCTCGCCCATGAGTTCACGGCAGACGGCCCAGGTGTAGGAGTTGTAGGGATTGTCGGGCTGAAGCGCTGCGGCCTTGCCGTAGCAATGGGACGCCTGCGGAAACAATCCGAAGGTCCGGTAGACGTCGCCCATCTCCGACCAGTCGGCGGCTTGGCGCGGATTGAGGCTGTCCTCGATGACCCGGATCTCGGCGGCGACGGCGGGATCGAGTTGCTCCCATGGAACCTCGGGCAGCGGCGTCCGGTTCCAGAAACGAATACCGATGACGATCGCTTCGGCGACGAGCAGGAGGGCGAAGAGTTTGGTCAGGCGATTCACTTCGCACCTCCTTTGCTCATCCACACGGGCACACGCTCGAAACCCTTCGATGACATCGGCGGCAGATGGAGTCCACCGGCGACGACATCCGCCTTGCCGTCGCCGTTGAGATCGCCCGCGGCGACGGTCACGAGGCCGACGGGTGCGGTGTCGAGTTGGTGTGTGGTGAAGTTCTGTCGTCCATCGTTCTCGAGCCAGACGATGCTCGGCGTCATGGGATCGGTCAGATAGCTGACGAGCACGACGTCCAGATCGCCGTCGCCGTCGAATTCGGCGACGGCCGCGGCGTAGGTGCCGCCGAACTGCGCGATCTGGTGCGGCTTGAAGGTGCCGTTGCCCGAGTTCTCCAGCCAGACGCAGCCATGGTAACCTTGGGGCCAGCTGTAACGGTCCTCGAGGTTGTCGCCCTGGGGCAGGATCAGGTCGGGGTCGCCGTCCTTGTCGAGGTCGGCCATGACAAGCGCGGCGCCGCCGACGTCGTAGTTGTTGTTGAAGTAGACCCGGCTGGGGGTGAAGCGGCCCTTGCCGTCGTTGATCAGCGTCCAGACCTCCTCTTCGTCCTGGGTGGCCACGGCCGCGATGTCGGGGAACCCGTCGCCGTTCAAGTCGCCGACGGGAACGTGGATGATGCCGGGCTTTGCAAGGAGCACGCGGTCGCGGAACGTGCCGTCGCCCAGGTTCTCGAGCATCAGGACTTCTCCGCGCGCGTAGCCGAAGACGGCCACCACGAGGTCGATGTCCCCATCGCGGTCGAAGTCCGCCGGTTGCGCGTCGGCCACGCGGCGCACGTCTTCAAGCAGCATCTTCTGCGTGAAGCGGCCGCCGTCGTTCCGCAGCAGGACGACTTTTCCAATCAGCTCGTCGGAGGGAAAGATGTTGCCGAGAACGGACACCACGACGTCGAGGTCGCCGTCCTTGTCGATGTCCACGGCGGTGGCATGGGCGGGCACCATGAGATTCTCGCCGAGGACCTGCTCGGCGAAGCGATGGTCCTTGGTCCGGCGATAGAGCACGACCGCGTTGCGAGCGGCGTCGCAGACGAGGATGTCCATCTGGCCGTCTTTGTCGAAGTCGACCATCTGGACGTTGGTCGTCCGCTTGGCGGCGGTGGTGGCCGCGCCGATGTCCTCGCGGTGAAAACTGACCCGCGACGATTCGGGGAACTTCGGCAGCACCACCAGCACCGGGATGCGTTTGGTGGCGGTGCCGGTGGCGACCAGGATCACGCCCACGACCATGGCGGCAAGCCCGAGAAGGCCGGTCGCGCGACCGGGAGGTTTGTCCGAAGGGCTGACCGGTTTGGCTTTTTTGGTTTTCGACATGGTTTCGGCGGAACGTGTCCACCGGAGGTAGCCGTCAGGTTAGTCTTGAGTCATGGGGCCGGGCAAGGGGACGGTCGCGGTGTGCAAGAGAAAGCCCAGGCGGTCA
>JAYUUX010000287.1:0-8426 GCA_043754645.1 Verrucomicrobiales bacterium
AAGAGTGCCGACGTGCCGGACGACACCAGGGGCCGCACGGAAGGGAAGTTCGCCCTCCAGGTCTACGGCGGTCAGGACTGCGAGGTCTGGTTCAAGGACATCGAGATCCTCGACGGCGCCAAGTAGCGACCCGGGGGACTGGGGTGGAAGCGGGCTTGGCACGACCGGGTTGACGTGGGAAAAGACGCCGTAAACTGGCTAGGACATTTATGAAGACACATACCGGCTATCTCCGTGCTTGCCTGTCATTCGTCGCGGCGCTGGCGTTTTCCGTCACCGCATTCGCGCAGCCAACGCTCGTCTCCACGACTCCGATGACGGGAGCCAGCGGTGTGGCAACGAACATCGGAGTTGTCTTCCAGTTCAGCGAAAGGATGAACGTGACTCCGCCCGAGGCCGGCCTCACGTGGTTCGCCTTAATCGGCGGAACTACATTCCAGTCGCTCGACAACAAGATGACTTATCAGTGGACCGGGGACGGGAGGAGCTTCACGGCCCGGTGCACCGGCGGTTTTCCTTCGGGCGTTCTGATCGCATGGGACATGAACGCGGTCGAGTTCACCCGGTTCATCGATGACTCGGAACTCGACCAGGACTACAGCGGCGGTTTCAATACGGCGGCCGGTTCGGGCGGCGGTGGCGGCGGCGGCGGAGCGGGCACCGGCGATGCGTTCATGAGCGTCGCGGTGCAGGCGAACTATTCGCAGCTTTCCGCCGCGGCCCCGGTGCTTGATCCCACGAATACCTTCCTCTTTGACGCCAACGTGGAGCTGGCTACGACCCGCGTCGCGACCAACGCCACCGTCACTCCTCCCGGCAAACCCGCGATCATTCTCCTCGGAATTCCATTCAACGGTCCCACCAACTTCGTGACGGCAACTTTCTCCAACTGACTTTCGCAGTTGCAGGCGAGTTTTCCGGCGGGCACCTACCAGTTCAGCATCCAGGGCCCTTCGTCGAACCAGCTCGCGAGCGTGATTTTGCCCGCTGGTTCTCCGCCCGCGGCCCCGTTCTTGGTCAACTACGCCGCCGCGCAGACGGTTGAACCGGCGTTGCCGTTCACTCTCCAGTTCGATGCGGGGGGCACGGCGACAAACTTTGTTTTCATCCATGTTGAAGACGCGCTGTCTAGCCAGACGATCTACGAATCGCCCGAACTGGGAACCGCCGGTGTGCTCACCGGTGTCTCGAACCACGTCCGGTTCGCGGCAGGGACTTTCCAGCCGGGACGAAGCTACGATGTCAACGTGAGCCGCTATGTGGTTTTCAGCAACGGCGTCAGCGGAGCCGTATTGGTATCCGGCTACGGCTCGGCGACTCAGTCGAAACTGCGGACGTCCGGCGGCGCCATGTCCCATATCGTCCGCATCACGGAGCCCACGCGGCTGGGCAACTCGTTCAGCGTGGTGGTCAGCCTTGGAACGAACGCGACCTACCGGTTCGAGCGGACGACCGATCTCACGAACTGGACGAGCATCCAGACCCTCGTTCCCACCTCGACGAACATCCAGGCCGTCGTGGACCTGTCTCCTCCAAACGGTTCAGCGTTCTACCGGTTCCGCCGCGAGTGACCGCGGAGTTTGGTGTCCAACGACGACGGGCCGGCCGGCTTGAAGTCGTCCGGCCCTTTTTGCTTTAAGCCCGGCTGCCGCTCAGACCGCTTTCTCCAGCGTTTTCACCATGCCGTCGATGCTGTGCGGTTTGGCCTCCACGTCCGGCTTCAGGCCAAGCGCGGCGATCGCCTTGCTGGTCTCGGGGCCGATGGAGAGAAGTTTGAGTTCGGGGAACTTCTTCTTCAGCCCGGGCAGCTTGAAGCGCGCGTGGAAGTTCTCGACGGTGGAACTGCTGGTGAAGGTCACCCAGTCCGCCCCTTCCTCGACGAGCTTCGCGGCGGCGCCGTTCACGTCTTCGGTTTCCGGCACGGTGCGATAACACGCGACGTCGTCGACGATGGCCCCAAGTTCCTCCAACTGCTTCGGCAGTTCCGGGCTGGCGACCTCGGCGCGGAGGATAAGGACACGGAGATTCTCGACGTTGTCCTTTTTGGAAATCGCTTCGGCGACCTTCTTGGCGACGTATTCCTCCGGCATCGCGTCCACGCGAAGGTGAAGTTCCTTCAGCTTCGCCTCGGTGGCCGGACCGACCGCCGCGATCCGGCAGATGCCCAGTGCCCGGATGTCGTCGTTGGCCTTGAAGAAGTAGTCGAAGAACGATGTGACGCCGTTCGGGCTCGTGAAGACCAGCCAGTCATAGCTGCCGATGCCCGCCATCGCTTCGACCAAGGCAATCCGTTCCTCGGGGACCGTGATCCTGATGGTTGGAATCTCAAGCACCTGGGCACCGCGCTCGGTCAGTTGATTCGAAAGCTGGCTGGCCTGCTCCCGGGTGCGCGTGACGACGATGCGTTGGCCAAAGAGCGAACGTTTCTCGAACCAGTTGAGCTTCTTCCGGAGCGAAACCACGCCGCCGATGATCGTGACGGCGGGGGCGGTGAACCCCGTCTTCTCCACCACGTCGGCGATGGTCGCGAGCGTGCCTTCGATGGTCTTCTGCCGTCCGGTCGTGCCCCAGCGCACCATGGCGACGGGCGTTTTGGCGGGCAGGCCGTTCTCGACGAACTTGGCCGCGATCTGCCGGATGCGTTCGACGCCCATTAGGACGATCTTGGTCCCGGGCGTCTTGGCCAACGCGGCCCAGTCGATGGCCGACTCTTCCTTCGTCGGATCTTCGTGGCCGGTGATGACGGTGTAGGAGGAACAGAAGTCGCGGTGCGTGACGGGAATGCCAGCGTAGTTCGGCGCGGCGAATGTGGACGAAATTCCGGGAACCACCTCGAAGTCGATGCCGGCGTCGTGGATCTCCTCGGCCTCTTCGCCGCCCCGGCCGAAGATGTAGGGGTCGCCGCCTTTGAGTCGCACGACGACTTTGCCTTCCTTCGCCTTCTTCACTAGGAGTTGGTTAAGTTCTCCCTGGGGGATGGCGTGATCCTTGGCGCGTTTGCCTCCGTAGATCACTTCGGCGGTCTTGGGCGCCAGCCGCAGGAGGTCGGGATTGACGAGAGCGTCGTAGACCAGCACGTCGGCGCGGGCGATGAGTTCGGCGCCACGGACGGTCAGCAATCCGGCGTCACCGGGGCCGGCGCCTACGAGGTAAACAATGCCTTTCGATTTCAAGATTCGGGGAGCCTAGAGAACCCGTGGCAAAGTCCAAAACCCAAATGTTGAAGGGCATCACGCCTGTGAATTCCTGTCTTCGGCGAATTCGTGGTCCAGAAGCTCCGCGTTGGCCTCTCTGACACTCTGTTTCCCGAAGAACCGGCGCCACGTCAGCGCGAGGCCCGTCCACATCAAAACCATGATGCCGAGGGTGACGAGAAAAGCAGCTGTCTGCCCGAGAAGGCCGCCGGCTTCCCCGGTGTGAATCCAACGGGCCCAGGCGCGGGCGCGTTGTCCGGCCGTCTGGCTCGAATACGGCTGCCAACGGACTTCCGCTCCAGTGAGCGCATCCAGCGTGAGCGTGGCGCGGAGATCGGGGCGGGCTCCGTTGCCCTGATCGATCAGGAACGTCAGCGGCTCGCCCGGTTGATTGGGAATGCGCAGGTTGATGCTTTGCCAACCAGCGAGCTTCTTTTCCGCCACGGCCCAGGCTTGGTTGAGTCCGGCGGTGCGAATCTCCTTGGGACCGGAGTCGCGCTGGGCACGCGCGGGTGCGGGAGCGTTTTTGCCGGCCGTATCCTGTTTTGCATCGGACGGGCGCGGGGTTTCGGGCGCGCGGGGCGCGGGCGGCTCCGTGCCGGTGGCGCGGAAGAGCAGGGCATTGGCCCATTGGTAGGAGATGACCGTGCCGGTGAGGATGACGATGAGCAACGGCAAGGCCGTCCAGACGCCGACGACGTTGTGCCAGTTCCAATCGCGCGCTTTGCCTGAAAGCTTTCCGTTCAACACCGTGACCGCCCGAACGGCGGGCTTGGTCCAGCGCCGGGGAATCCAGAGGATCAATCCGCTGAGACCAAGGAAGAGCAAAGCGAGGTTGGCCGCGCCGGTGATCGCTTTGCCGACGTCGCGTCCGGCACCGTCCTGGCCAAGCCAGCGATGCCATCCGACGATGCTCTTGAAGAAGCCCCGCGTGGTCGTGGCCGTGTCGCCGATGACGGCGCCCGTGCAGGTGTCGACGAACAGGGTCTTGTCCCGGCCAAAACTGATCGAGGCGGGCGCTCCGGGTTCGGAGCGAAGCGTCAAGCCGGTGGGGACGGCGTTCGACTCACCCGCCCGCACCTTGGTGATCAGCGTCTCCACGTCGAGCGGCACGGCTTCCCAGGAAGGCGGTGAACTGCGGAGATTGCGTTCGCTCCACGCGATGATCTGGCGCTGGTAGGCCATGACCGAGCCGGTGAAGGCCATCGAAAGAATGACCACACTGGCCACAACACCAGCGGCGAGATGGAGCCAGAAGAATGCTTTGCGAAGATTCATCGTCGGGCGGAATTCAAAGGGATCGGGAGACCATTGGATCGAAACAAGGAGACCTACCGGGCCCGCGGTCGGCGAAGTAGAACGCGACCGAAAGATCCGGCCGGATGTCCGGGTCGCCGGGAAGCTGGCCCGGACGACCATCCACATGGGCTTGAAAGTCCGCTGTCAGCGGTAAGGCGGTTGAACATCGGCGGCGGCGTGCCGTGGAGCGGCACCGCGGTGGGTCGGGCTAGAGTCACAACGGAGAAACGGTAGGCGGTTGCCGATCGAGTCCGCCCCCGGTGGCTTGCCATAGATTGTCGTGGCTTTGCCCGACCCGGTTTGCACCAACGGATCAGGCCGACTTCATCGTCGCCGCAAGCTGTTCACCGAGCTGCAACGGTGCCGTGGGAAGGCCGCTGAGTTCTCCAAACTGGGCCGGGCCGTTCTGAAAACTGACCGCCTTGAGGACCAGGCGATGGCCAAGAATCTCCGCATGCGCGCCGACCGGGCTTTGGCACCCGCCGCCGAGCGCCCGGAGAAAAGCGCGTTCGGCCAGCACGGCGCGGAGCGTGTTGCCGTGGTTCAGCTTGTTGCAGACCTCAACGCCGGTGGCGTCGTCTTCGCGGACTTCGAGACCAATGGCGGCCTGGCCGACGCATGGGATCATGTCCGTGACGTCCACGGGCGAGGCGAGCACCCCCGCAGGCAGCGTGAACTCGGGGACTCCGGCGGGCTTGTGCGGACCAAATCGAAGCGTCCCGTCGCGCCAGATGATCAGACCGAGGCGCGCCAGTCCGGCCGCCGCCAGGATCGTGGCGTCGAATTCGGTGCTTTCGGCAAGCTTTTGGATACGGGTCGGGACGTTGCCGCGGATGAGGACGGTCTGGATGTCGGGCCGAAGCGCCTTGATCTGGGCTGCGCGCCTCGTGCTGCTCGTGGCGATCGTCGCCCCTTCGGGCAACTGGCGAATGGTGAGGTTCGCCTTGAATCCGCGGGCCTTCGCCTGGCCGGGTGTCCAGTCTTCCGAACTGGCGGCGGCCTCCTTTGCGGCGACGGCTTTGGCGTCGCGGTAGATCAGGACGTCACGCGGATCGGCCCGCTTCAGGACAGCGCCGAGCGCGAGCTTCTCGGGAAGTTCCGTTGGAAGATCCTTCAGGCTATGGACCGCGATGGAGGCTTCTCCGGCGAGCAGCGCGTCCTCGATTTCCTTGGTGAAAAGTCCCTTGGGCAACGACTGGTCCGGGTTCGCAAGGGACGCCGTCTGGAGTTTGTCGCCGGTTGTCCTGATGATCTTCAGCTCGAACTGCTTTTTCGGAAACGCGTCGCGGCAGAGCTTCAGGACGGTGTTCGCCTGCGCGAGGGCCAGGGCCGAACCGCGGGTGGCGATGTAGAGGGTCTCGGGTTTCAAACTTGGAATGGAGTTACGCGCCGGCCGTCTTCGGGGCGGGATGGAATCCTGCGCCGCGACGTTGGCCGATGAGTTCGGCGGCCTTCTCGTTGATGATTTTTTCGCACGCGGTGATCTCCTCCCGGCGCTGCTGCAGGTAGCTCTCGGCGATGGCCTGGAGATCGTCGACGTTGTAGAGGTAGATGTTCTCCAGAAAATTGACCTCGGGCTCGATGTCACGGGGGACGGCGAGGTCGATCAGGAGCAACGGACGCTGATGCCGGGCCCGCATCAACGGTTCCAGCTTGGCGCGGTCGAGGATGTAGTGCGGCGCCGCCGTGGAGCTGACGACGATGTCGACGCCGTCGAAGACCGAGGCCCATTGGTCGAAATGGATGGCTTGTCCACCCAACTCTTTGGCGAGGGCTTCGGCGCGGTCGTAGGAGCGGTTCGAGACAAGGATGCTCTTCGCACCACGGCTCAGGAGCGCGCGAGCGGCTTTCTCCGAAGTGTCGCCGGCTCCGAGAACCATCACGTGGCGGTCGTCGAGGCTGCCGAAGATCTTCTCCGCGAGTTCCACGCCCACCGAGGCGACGGAGATGCTGCCGCGTTGAATGTTGGTTTCCGAGCGGACCAGCTTCGCGACGTTGAAGGCCTTCTGGAACGCCTTGTTCAACCAGCCGCCGGTGAGCTTGTGCTGGAGGGCCAGTTCGTAGGCCTTCTTGAGCTGCCCAAGGATTTCGGTTTCACCAAGGACCATCGAGTCGAGTCCACAGGCGACCTTGAAGAGATGCCGCACGCTGTCGGGTTCGCCCAGGCGGTAGAGTTCCTTGCCGACGGGTTCGGAGTAGCGGCGATTGGCCACGAGAAACTCCTCGATGCGACGGCAGGCCTCCGAATCCGGCAGGTCGGTCGCGGCGTAGATCTCCACGCGGTTGCAGGTCGAGAGGATCACGCCTTCGCTGACCACGCCCTCGTTCCTGAGCTGGTCCAGCACCTCCGGGATCTGCGTCTCGGCAAAGGCGAACTTCTCCCGGACGGGGACGGGCGCGCTGTGGTGGTTGAGGCCGACGATGACGACGCTCACGGCTGGTGGATCGAGGAACCGAGGTTGGAGCCCCAGAAGGTGAGCAGGATGATCGCGAAACCTGCGACCGCGCCCCAGGCAAAGCGCCGGCCCCTCAGGGCCGAACGCATCTGGAGGATGAGCAGGGTCAGGTAGACGCCCCACAACGCGAGCGACCAGATGACCTTGAGATCGCTGAAGAACGACTTCCCGGCCGGCAGCGGCACCCAGAGCGCCCCGACGACGAGTCCAATGGTCAACAGGATGAACCCCGCCCACATGAGCTGCGCCGTGACGCGTTCCAGCTTGTCCAGTGGTGGCAGGATCGAAAGCATGGCGCGGAGCTTGTGCTGCTTCAGATCCCGGTCCTGCGTGAGGAACATCGCGCCGGAGATAGAGGCGATTCCGAAGGCACCGTAGGCCAGAATGATCGAGGCCGCGTGCAGGCTGGTGGCGCCGTTGGAGAAGTCGGGGCTGTTGCCGTGCTTCACGTCCAATGACGGCATGAGGGCGAAGACTCCGAGGCAGAACAGGACCGGCGAAGCGAACGCTCCGACGAACCGAAGCTTCGAGGTGAGCCCCATGACGACGGCGGTGCCCGAGATCGACCAGTTCAAGAAGACCATCGCCTCGTAGAGATTGTTCACGGGGCAACGGTCGAGATGGATGCCGCGTTTGAAGAGCGCGACGCCGTTGAGGAGGAACCCGACGACAAGGATTCCGAAGTTGACCCAGTTGTCCCGCTGGAAACCTTTCCGCCACAGGAAGACCGAATACAGCATGCTCACGCCGTAGCAGAGCACGGCGAGTGCGAAGACATGTCGGTCCAGAAACATCGTCCGGCGAGGTTAATGGAGCCGGCCTTCACGGCAAGAGGGCAAAGTGGCGGACCCAAGCTGGACAGTTGCTGGTTGGGGGCGCGGAAGAAGACGGGATTGCTTCAGCACGGAGTGCGCGCCCAAAATCTCCGCCGTGATTTTCGATCGAGGAATGTGCCCGAGCTTGGAAGACGAGTCGTCCCAAGCCATTCGGGCCTTCCCTCAAGACAATGGCATTCCATTCAACCAATGAGACTCGGCGCACAGCTGACGATTAAAAAGTGGGGCCTCACACCCGAGCAGAAGGAAGGCTTGGAGCGCATTTGTCCCAAGGATGATGGGTTCGGCACCCTGTTGCTGGTCGGATGGGACGATGAACCGGAGGGAATGGCTCTTCTAAACGAGATCGTAGTCTACTCCAAAGGGTGCGGGCTCCCAAGGTCCTTCAACGGGACACCTCTTGGCACCTACGGGTATTACCGTTGCAGGGTCTACTCCGATTCCGACATCGAGCAGGCGGAGTGTCTCCTTCTCCGCCACGCCAAGGGCGTGGACTGCCGGGCCTGCCGGGACGAGAACGGTCAGATCGTCATCCTGAAAGACAAGCTTCCTAAGAACTGGAAAATGCTCTGGCACTGGGAGGGATGGATGTTGGTAACCGACGAGGAACGGAAGCGAGTCGAGGCAGCAGGGTTCAAGGC
>JAYUUX010000288.1:0-5090 GCA_043754645.1 Verrucomicrobiales bacterium
TCCATGGTGAAGCGCTCGCGCTCCCAGTCGCACGAGCAGCCGAGTTTCTTGAGCTGCTGGATGATGATGCCGCCGTGCTTGTCCTTCCACTCCCAGATCTTCGCCACGAGCGCCTCGCGGCCGAGGTCGTCCCGATGCCGGATTTCGCCGGCTTTCTTCAGGGTCTTCTCCACCACGTTCTGGGTGGCGATGCCGGCGTGGTCGGTGCCGGGGAGCCAGAGGACTTCCTTGCCGTCCATGCGGGCCTTGCGGGCGAGGATGTCCTGGATGGTGTTGTTGAGGACGTGGCCGAGGGTGAGGACGCCGGTGACGTTGGGCGGCGGGATGACGATGGAATACGCCGGGCGCGTGGCGGAAACGCGGGCGGGATCGGCGGTGAAGCAGCCGTTCTGGTCCCAGAACGCATACCACTTCTCTTCGACGGACTGCGGCTCGTAGGCCTTGGGGATCTCGGTCATGTTCGTAATAAAGTCCGGCAAGCCTACCGGACCCGCCGCAAGCGAGGCAACAAGGGGAAAGGCTACAAGCCGGGCCGACGCGGTCGAAGGTTGGGCGGGCATCCAGCCTGGCCCCGTGCTGACCGTGGTTTCCGGACCGGCGATCGTCCTGACGAACCCGACCCGTTTCGTTCCATGTCGTGCGCACCTTGGGCAGGCAAGATGCACTGCCCTGCCTTGAAGCAGCCCCTGCGGGGATTCCGCTTTCGCGATTCCACTTCACCGCTAGCTTGCGGCCAGTGATGCCGCTTCGTCCCAGCCATCTCGCCGTCGCACTCTTCGCCGCAATGCTGGCGGCCTGTTCCCACCGAACGCCGCCAAACCCCGTGAAATCTTCCCCGAGCCCGATCTCCCATCGCCACACCAACCGCCTCGCACAGCAGAAGTCGCCCTACCTGCTGCAACACGCGCACAACCCGGTGGACTGGTTTCCGTGGGGCGACGAGGCCTTCGCCAAAGCCAAGGCCGAAGGCAAACCCATCTTCCTCAGCATCGGCTATTCGACATGCCACTGGTGCCACGTGATGGAGCGGGAATCCTTCGAGAGCGAGGACGTGGCCAAGTTCCTCAAAGAACACTTCGTCAGCATCAAGCTCGACCGCGAGGAGCGGCCCGACGTCGACAAGATCTACATGACCGCCGTCCAGGCCATGGGCCAGGGCGGCGGCTGGCCGCTGAACGTCTTCCTCACGCCGGAACTGAAGCCGTTCTATGGCGGAACCTACTTTCCGCCGGAGCCGAAGTTCGGCCGGCCGAGTTTCCTGCAGATGCTGGGCAAGGTTGCCGATGTCTGGAAGAACCGCCGTGGCGAAGTCACCGACCAAGCGGAGGTTCTCCATGCCAAGCTGGAGATGTTCACTACGACGACGACGACCAACTCCACCGATGTTTCCCCTGCTCTGCTCAAACCGGCGCTCGACGCGATGAAGGAGCAGTTCGAGCCGCGCTACGGTGGCTTCGGCGACGCGCCCAAGTTTCCCCGGCCAACCCAGCCGATCTTCGTCGTGCGCCAGGGCGTCCGGCTGAAGGACGACGAGGCGGTCAAGATGGTCCTCCACACCTGCGAACGCATGGCCGCCGGCGGCATGAACGACCAGCTCGGCGGGGGGTTCGCACGCTACTCGACCGACGCGAAGTGGCTCGTGCCGCACTTCGAGAAGATGCTCTACGACAATGCGCAACTCGTGCAGCTCTACCTCGACGCGCATCTGGTCAGCGGGCGGGCGGAATTCGCCGATGTGGTCCGCGACATCCTTCGCTACGTCCAGCGCGACATGACGCATGCACAAGGCGGCTTCTATTCCGCCGAGGACGCCGATAGCGAGGGCAAGGAGGGCAAGTTCTACTGCTGGACGCAGGCGGAGTTGAAGGCGCTGCTGACGGCCGACGAGTTCGCCTTGGCCAGCCGGGTCTTCGGCATCACGGCCAAGGGAAACTTCCTCGACCACAGCGATCCGAATCCGCTGCCGGACCAGAACGTCCTGAGTCTCGTCGACACGAACATCGGCGTCGCCGACCGACCGACACTCGAGTCGGCCAAGGCGAAGATGTTTGCGGCGCGCGCCAAACGTATCCGACCGCATCTCGACGACAAGGTGCTCACGTCGTGGAACGGCATGATGCTCGGCGCGTTCGCCCGGGCGGGAGCGGTGTTGAAGGATCCGGCCTACCTCGCTACCGCGGAGAAGAATCTGAAGTTCATCCGCAGCGCGTTGTGGGACGACAAGTCCAAGACGCTCCACAGCCGTTGGCGCGACGGCGAACGCGACCACGTCCAACTGCTCGACGCCTATGCCAACCTGCTCGCCGGCACGCTGGAACTCTACTCGGCCAAATTGGATCCGGACCAGCTGGCGTTCGCCGTCGAACTCGCGGAGGCGATGCTGAAGAGGTTCCACGACCCGGAGCACGGCGGCTTCTGGCAAAGTGCCGCGGGCTCGACGGACCTGATCCTGCGGGTGAAGGAAGACTACGACGGCGCGGAACCGTCCGGGAATTCAACGGCCACCCTCGCACTCCTCAAGCTCGCCGCGATCACCGAGCGGAAAGATTTCCGGGCGGCCGCCGACGGGACGCTCCGGCTGTTCTCGCCCCATTTGAAAGACCGGCCGCTGGGAGTTCCGCAGTTGCTGACCGCCTTGGACTTCGCGGTGGAGGAGCCGAAACGCGTCGTCCTCGTGGGTGATCGGAAGTCGCCGGAGTTCCGCAAACTGATCGAAGCCACGCACGCCGTTTACCAGCCGAACAAGGTGATCCTCGGACAAGACGGGCCGGTCGAAGCCTTCGCCAAGACGCTGCCGAAGCACGGCCCAGCCACGGCCTACGTCTGCACCGGCACCGCCTGCCAACCGCCGACGGACAAGGCGGAGCAACTGGCGAAGCTGGTGAGGTAGGGACGGCTCGCCGAGCCGCCCCTCGAACGAGCGGAGCGAGGCGAACGAAGTGAGTGTCTCGGGCGTGATGTAGCCTCCAGTCGGAGATGCTCGCTCCGCTCGCGCAGGCTCCGCCTGCAAATAGGGCCGGCTCGGCGAGCCATCCCTACCAGTCAGTCGTCCCGCCCAACACGGCGGTTGGCTTTCTTTGTGGAGCGCCGGGCCTTGTCGGCGAGGTTGCGGAGTTTGGCGCCCTTGCTGCGGCCGCGTTTCTGGCGCCGGAGCTTCTCGACGCGGGCGCGCTCGGCGTCGTGCCGTTCCCGGCGGACGGCTTCCAGCTTGTCGAGCAGCATGGTGCGGGCGAGCACCCGGTTCTGGCCCTGATGCCGGGTGGTCTGGCACTTCACCTGGGTGCCGCTGGGCTTGTGGGTGAGCTGGACGCAGGTGGCCACCTTGTTGACGTTCTGCCCGCCGTGGCCGCCGGATCGGATGAAGGATTCCTCCAAGTCCGCCTCGGTGATGCCCAGCGCGGCCATGCGCCGGGCGATGGCATCCTGGTCGTCGTGGCTGTCGGTGGGTATCCCCATGGGCCGGAGTCTAGCTGGATAACGTGGGCCGCTTCCAGCCAGGACTCGTTCTCGACCTCGTTCTCCCTCTCGGTCTCCCTCTCGGTCTCGACTCGTCGCTTTCGAGAACGAGAACGAGGGCGAGAGGGAGAAGGAGGGGTTCCTGAGCGGCACTTGCCAACCCGACGGTTGTTCGGCCAGATTCCCGGCCGTGAAAAGCGTGTTTACCGGTCCCGTGTTCGTCGTCCGTGACAACATCGACACCGACCAGATCATCTCCGCCCAATACCT
The DNA here is from genome assembly GCA_043754645.1 of Verrucomicrobiales bacterium. Classification (GTDB taxonomy): domain Bacteria; phylum Verrucomicrobiota; class Verrucomicrobiia; order Limisphaerales; family CANJSG01; genus CANJSG01. Next base: position 3,727 of record JAYUUX010000288.1, read on the forward strand.
GAACCTCGTGCCCACGATCGCCGAGGAATACGAGAAGCTCGGGAGCTACGCGCTCGACGGCCTTCCCAAGTCGCTCTACTCGACCCGCTATGTCGAGGAAGGCCAGCTGGACTCGAAGTATCCCATCGTCATCGCCGGCCGGAACTTCGGCTGCGGCAGCTCGCGTGAGCACGCGCCCATCGCCATGGGTTCCGCCGACTGTGAGATCGTGCTGGCGGAGAGCTTTGCCCGGATCTTCTTCCGGAACTGCGTGGCCACCGGCGAACTCTATCCCTGCGAAAGTGCCGACCGCCTTTGCGACATCTTCAAGACCGGCGACGTCGCGACGGTCGATCTCGACGCCGCGACCGTGAAGCACGAAGGCACCGGCAAGGTCTATTCGTTCAAGGACCTCGGCGACGTCCGTCCCGTGGTCGACGCCGGCGGCATCTTCAACTACGCCCGTCAGAGCGGCATGATCGCGGCCAAGGCCTGATCTTGCCCGAAGCTGATTCCCGACGGCGTGTCTCTGGACACGCCGTTTTTGTTTTCAGCGGAAGCTGTTTTCTTGCGACGCCGTCCTTGGGAATGGACATTCTGAAAGCCATATCGAATCCAATGAGAAGCATCTCATCGAAATCTCTCCTCATGGTCTTCGTCTGCATCCTCCTTTCGGGTTCAGTCCTTGGATTGGCACTCTGGGCCATTCCGCCGAAGCCAACAGAGTGGGGAGGGCTCAAAAGAGGAATGACTCGCCAAGAGGTATTGGCCCACATCCCTCATCGCCATTCGGACATGCGGGAAACCAAGGGTATCGATATCTTCACAGCCAACACGTCGCTGGGTTACTGGCGGCTCGAAGTCATCTATGATCGGGACGGCAATGTGATGTTTGCAGAGGCACAGTTTATCAACCGTCGGCTGGGGCTCTTCAGTTTGTCTCCCAGGAACGTTCTTTAACCCACCATGCCCCTATGCGTGCTGAGCGACGAACCTTGTCCTTGCTCCGCGACTTTTGCAGGGCTTCAGGCTTGGTTGAATAGTTCCGGAGTGTCTAGGGTCGAAGCCGCATGATTCGCCGGCAGCAATGGTTGGAGCGCACAAAACCGCTCCGGGGGTTGGTCGCCACCTTGGTCCTCACCCTTGTCCTCGGCACGGGCTGCGGCGCCGCCACGAGCTCCGAACCGAAGGCCGAGGCCCTGAAGAAGGCCGAGCCGCCCAAGCTTTCCGCGGCAGACAGGGCGGCCAACGAACTCTTCGCCGGGCAGATCCCCAAGATCCGGATCGAGATCGCGAAGGAGGAGATGCAATCCCTCCGCAACGACCGGAAACGAAGCGTCAAGGCCACCGTCAGCGAAGGCAGCAACACCTGGAAGAACGTTGCC
>JAYUUX010000289.1:0-2232 GCA_043754645.1 Verrucomicrobiales bacterium
AACGAAGTCGCGACCGAGCAAGGGCTGTGAACAGGTATGAGGGATGAAGGATGAGGCATGAACCTGAATCCGGCGAAGCGCCTGGGTCCGGCGACCCGAAGGGGCAGCAACAATCCAGCCCAGGGCAACGCCCTGGGTTCTTCGCGCCAACAACGACAAGCCCTGAAGGGGCGGCACAAGGGGACGATGTTGTTCCGCCCTTTCAGGGCTTTGTGAACTTCGGCCGGATCTCCCAGGGCGTTGCCCTGGGCTGGAATATCTCAGGCCTTCGGCCTGCAACGCCCGCGACCTGAGTAGCCGACTTCATCTCTCATACGTCATCCCTCATCCCTTTCCCCATGTCCCATCAAGCCATCATCCTCGCCGGCGGCATGGGCACGCGGCTCCGCGCGCGCCTCGGCGATCTGCCGAAGCCGATGATCCCCTTCGCCGGCCGGCCGTTGCTCGAATACCACATCGAGCTCTGCCGGAAACACGGCTTCACCGACATCCTCATCTTCTCCTGCTACCGCGCGGACATCATCGAAGCCCACTTCGGCGACGGCTCGAAGTTCGGCGTCCGCATTCGGCACGTAGTGGAACGTGAACCGCTCGGCACAGCGGGCGCGGTCTTGGACGGCTTTGATCTCTTGGCCGGCCAGTTCGCCGTGCTCTACGGCGACACGATGCTGAACCTCGACCTGACGCGGCTCCGTCAGGCCCACGAAAAGGCCAACGCCGCCGCGTCCTTGGTGCTTCATCCGAACGACCATCCGCTCGACTCGGACCTCGTCGAAGTGGACGACACGAACCGCGTCACCGCCTTCCACAATCGCCCGCATCCCGCCGGAGTCTGGCGCCAAAACCTCGTCAATGCCGGGCTCTACATTCTTGAGAAGAGCGCGCTCGAACCATTCCGCTCTCAGGAATCCGGCATCCGGCATCCGGCATCGGGTCCGATCCCAGATCCCAGATCCCAGATCCCGGATACGCGCCCTCGGCCGCTGTTGGACTTCGGCAAAGACCTCTTCCCCTCGATGCTCCGCAACGGTGCGCGCCTGCTCGGCTACAACACACCCGAGTTCATCAAGGACATCGGCACCCCCGAGCGTTACGACAAGATCGCGGGCCAACTCGCTTCCGGCGTCATCGCGCGCAGCTCCCTGGATGTTCAGCAGCCCGCCGTCTTCCTCGATCGCGACGGCACATTGGTGAAGGAAGTCAGCCGCGACGGATTGCGCACGGCGGAGGAACTGGAACTTCTTCCCGGAGCCGCCGACGCGGTGCACGCGCTCAACCTCGCCGGCTACCGGACAGTCCTCGTCACCAACCAGCCCGTCGTCGCCAAGGGCTTCACCTCCGACGCCGAACTCCGTCGCACGCACAACAAGCTGGAGACGTTGCTGGGGATGGAGCACGCATTCCTCGACCGCATCTACTTCTGCCCGCACCACCCGGAGAAGGGATTCCCCGGCGAACGGCCGGAGCTGAAGATCGCCTGCGACTGCCGCAAGCCGAAGACCGGCATGGTCGAGCAGGCCGTCCGCGCCCTGAACATCGACCTGACGCGTTCGTGGTTCATCGGCGACACCACGACCGACATCCAGACCGCCAAGAACGCCGGCATCCGCAGCATCCTCGTCGGCACCGGCTACGGCGGCGGCGATCAACGGCACACCGTCACGCCGGACCATGTCGCTTCCGATGTGAAGTCCGCCGTGGAACTGCTGCTGAAGCTGGACGCCACAGCGCGAAACCCGATCCGGTAGGGACGGCTCGCCGAGCTGTCCCCATTTGCGGGCGAAGCCTGCGCGAACGAAGCGAGCATATCGGAAGGAAGGCCACCGAACGACAGAGACGCTCACTCCGTTCGCCTCGCTCCGCTCGTTCGAGGGACGGCTGGGCCAGCCATCCCTACCGACACCTATCCCACCAGCGCCTTCTCCACCGCCACCAGCGTCGCCGAAAACTCCGCGTCACTCAGCACCGGCACCGCCGACGAATCGTCCACCTCGACCGCCGTTTCGATCCACGACTTGCAGCCGCCATAGGCCGGAAGCATCGGCAACTCGATCCGCTGAGGCAGTCGCCGAATCCGCACCGCCATCACGTAAAGGCTCTTGTCCCGGCCCCAATCGAATCGCTCCGCCACCAGCTCATCGCGCCAGATGTGCAAGCCCTTCAATCGCTCCGCTTCCGCGAGGCTGTGCAACTGCCGCGCAAAGGCGACCTCCGCCGTGTATTCCAGCCGCA
>JAYUUX010000290.1:0-2733 GCA_043754645.1 Verrucomicrobiales bacterium
CAGAAGTTCTGGCTGGCCGACCAGAAGACCCCCGGATCGGCCTCTGAAGTTTCAGGCCGGGCCAAACTGGATCCCGACGCCGTGATCCCTCCGGACAAGCTGTTCGGCAATTGAAGAAAGACGATGAACCCATCACTGCCCAAGCCCGCCGAACTCCGCCAACGCGCGGTTGACCTTTTCAACCGGGCGCGCGCGTGGGCCAAGCTTCACCCGCGCAAGGCCGCCGGCATCGGTGCCGGAGCACTCCTGCTGCTCGTCGTCGTCTACCGCAGCTTCGGCGGCCACCAACTGCCGGCCACCGCCTACTACACCGTCAAGAGATCGGACTTTCTCATCTCCATCGTCGAAGGCGGCACCATCAAGTCCGTCCGCGAGCAGAGCGTCCGCAACGAGATGGAGGGCACCGCGCGGATCATCAGCATCGTGCCGGAAGGCACGACGGTGAAGCAGGGCGACCTTCTCGTGGAGCTGGATTCCTCGGACCTCCGCGAACGGGTCACCGTGCAGGAGGTCACCATGCAGAACAGCCAGTTCGTCTTCATCCAGGCCAAGGAAGCCGTCGGCATCCAGCGCAGTCTCGCCGAGAGCAACATCAAGGAAGCCGAGCTGAAGGTGGAGTTCGCCAAGTCCGACCTCGAGAAATACAAGGAGGGCGACTACCCGCAGCAGACCAACGTCGTCTCCGCCAAGATCAAGATCGCCGGCGAAGAACTCGCCCGCGCCAAGGACCGTCTCAACTGGACGCAGGAGCTCGCCAAGAAAGGCTACGCCACCAAGTCCGAGCTCGAGGCCGACCAGCTCGCGGTCCAGCGGAAGGAGATCGAGGTCGGACAGACCTCCGAAGACCTCCGCCTGCTGGACAAGTATGATTATCCGAAACGCCTGCGCCTGCTCCAGTCGAATGTCGAACAGGCATCCAAGGAACTGGAACGTCTCAAGGCCCGCGTGGCGTCGCAGATGGCCCAGGCCGACGCGGACCTTGAGTCGCGCCAGAAGACGTTGAACCTCCAGCAGGAAAGGCTCGAGCAGCTCAAGCAGCAGCTGGAGCTCACCAAGATCTTCGCGCCGGACGAAGGACTCGTCATCTACGCGTCCAGCTTGAACCCCGGGAACAGCGTCCTGATCGAGGAGGGCGCGTCTGTTCGCCAGCGCCAGGAACTCATCAAGCTGCCCGACGTCTCGCAGATGCTGGTCGAGGTGCGCGTCCACGAATCCCACGTGCAGAAGATCAGGCCCGGCCTTGATGCGTGGATCACGATCGACTCGATCCCCGACCGCCAGTTCCGCGGCAGCGTCCGCAAGGTCGCGGTCTTGCCCGACTCCAGCAGCCGCTGGTCGAACCCCAACCTCAAGGTCTACTCCACCGAAGTGCTGATCGAGGACCAGCTGCCCGACATCAAGCCCGGCGTCAGCGGCCGGGCGGAGATCATCATCACCAATCTCCAGTCCGCGCTCACGATCCCGATCCAGGCCGTCACGACCGTGCGTGGGAAACAGGTCTGTCTGGTGAAGCGCGGTTCCAGCACCGAGCCGGTCCCTGTCGAGGTGGGCCTCTTCAACGACCGCCTCATCGAGGTGAAGACCGGCCTGGTCGAAGGCGACCAGGTCCTCCTTTCGCCCCTGTCCGCCAGCGACAACGTGGACATGAGCGGCTCGCTCTTCTCCGACGACGGCGACACGAACGGCCGACCCGCGTTCAAGCGCGACGCGGAAGGCACCAACGGCGAGCCCGCCCGGGTCCATCCCGCCGCGCACGAACCCGCACGCACCAACCGGCGTCCAAACTTCTCGGCTGCCCCGCAAGCGGATGCGGACAGCGGCTCCAAAAAGCGTGATCGCCCGTCGCGCGAGCCGGGCCAGACGAGCGGCGGCGGTAGCAGTTCCCGGGAGCGCGGCCCACGCCTGCCCCAGCCATGAGCCGTGGCGCCATTATCAGCATCCGCGGCCTCACGAAGGTCTTCAAGATGGGCGACTCCGAAGTCCGCGCCCTCGCCGGAGTCGATCTGGACATCGAGGAAGGATCCTACGTCGCCATCATGGGGCCGTCCGGTTCCGGCAAGTCCACGATGCTGAACATCCTCGGCTGCCTCGACCGGCCGACCGACGGCACCTACCACATCGGCGGAAAGGACGTCACGCACCTCGACGATGATGAGCTCTCCAGCGTCCGCGGCGAGCGCATCGGCTTCATTTTCCAATCCTACAACCTCATCGACCAGCTGACCGTCATCGAGAACATCCACGTGCCGCTCTTCTACCAGGGCAAGGATCTCGTCGAATGCTGGAGCCACTGCGAGGACCTCGCGAAACTCGTCGGCCTCGGCCAACGCCTGGACCACCGGCCCAAGCAGCTCTCCGGCGGTCAGCAGCAGCGCGTGGCCATCGCCCGTTCACTGGTGAACGACCCGCTCATGATCCTGGGCGACGAGCCGACGGGTAACCTCGATTCCAAGACCGGCGCCGAAGTCCTCGACCTCATGGACCGCCTGCATGCCGCCGGAAAGACCATCGTCATGGTCACCCACGGCGACGAGGTTGCCAACCGCGCCCAACGCGTCATCCACATGAAGGACGGCGCCATCGACCGCGAGGTCGTCAACCGACGATGAGAGCCACCGTTCCATTCCAACGGATCGTCGAGCTCGGCATCAAGAGCCTCCTGCTCCACAAGATGCGCTCCATCCTCACGATGCTGGGCATCATCTTCGGCGTCTGCAGCGTCATCGCCATGCT
>JAYUUX010000291.1:0-2969 GCA_043754645.1 Verrucomicrobiales bacterium
TCCATCAAGCAGAAGCTTTTGAACCGCGAAGTCTTCCACGGCCAGACGTGGAACTACCGCAAGGGAGGCCGGCCGTTCCTGATGAACTGGTATTGCTACGCCATCTACGGCGACCGGCCCAAGCCGCTCTACTACGTGGCCGAACAGGAGGACGTGACCGAACTGGAGACCCTGCGCCTGAAGGAGCGCCTCCTGGTCAACCCCCACGACCCGGACGCCTTGAAGTTCTTCGCCGTGTTGGACGAGTGGAAAGCCAAACTAAAGAAGGCCTGAGGGTTTGGCCTCGATGTTCCCGGTTCGAACGGCTTCTCAGAGCCGGCCTGGATCAGAAGGCTGGTTGCCCGCAGTGAGCAGTCCGTCAGCGGTCGATCGTGTGGGCCCAATCGGTTCAGGCTGACTTTCGGCTGTCCATCGGCCGGCGGGAGTTTACACATCGTTTCATGGACGTTGCCCGGAGTGCGGGCCAAGCGATCCTGTTTCTCAACCCATCATGCCCATCTACACCCGTCGTGAATTCGCGAAACTGGCCCTGGCTTCCTTGCCCGGGGCTGCGCTGTTGTCTGCCGTGCAGCCGTTCGCCGGAGCGGAACCCCTGTTGGCGAAACCCAGTTCAAGGTATGGCGGCGTCCAGCTCGGCATCAACGTTCCCTACAGTTTTGGCAGCGGGCTGATGACCGGCGACGAGATCCTCGCGAACTGCGTCAAACTCGGTTTGAGCGCGGTGGAGTTGAGGACCCAGCCCGTCGAGGCCTTTCTCGGAGCTCCCGCGGCGGTGACCAGCCCGCGGAACGCAGTCGTTCCGGCCGCCGCCTTGGCCCGCGCCGACGAGATCAAGAAGTGGAGGCTGTCCGCCCCGATGGAGCGCGCGAAAGAATTCCGGGCGAAATACGAGAACGCCGGCGTGATGATCGATGTCGTCAAGGTGGATGGGATCTTCAAGATGTCCGACGCCGAGTTGGATTACGCTTTCACCCTGGCGAAGACGCTGGGCGGCCGGGCCATCTCCAGCGAGATCTCCAAGTCGGACGAGGAGCTCAAGCGGATTGGAAGTTTCGCGGACAAACACCAGCTGCTGGTCGGTTATCACGGCCATGCCGCGACCAAGCCGGAGCATTGGGAGAACGCGTTCTCCTTCGCGAAATTCAACGGCGCCAATGTCGACATCGGGCACTTCGTCGCCGGCAACAACATTTCCCCCGAGGCCTTCATCACCAAACACCACGCCCGCATAGCGCATGTGCACATCAAGGACCGCAGGCGCAACAACGGACCCAACGCGCCGTTTGGCGAAGGTGACACTCCGATCAAGGAAGTCCTCCGCCTGATCCGCGACAACAAGTGGAACATCCAGGCGACGATCGAATTCGAATACAAGGTGCCCGCCGGATCGGATCGCATGACCGAGATCGCGCGGGCCTTGAAGTATTGCCGTGATGCGCTGGTTTAGGCGGGGGACTCGTCGCGTGCAGGGCGGAGGCGTTTTGAACCCATCAACGTCGTGAAACGGTGGATACCCTTTGCCGCGTGGCTGGGCTTCGTGGGCGTCGTCATTGCCTGCGCCGACACCGGACGGATGAGGGGTTTCCTCGGCTGGGTCAACTCGCTGCCGTTCGGAGACAAGGCAGGACATTTCGTCCTGATCGGGACGATGGCGCACCTCCTCAACTACGCTCTCCGCTTCAAGGTTCTTTCAGTCGGGCGGATGGCGCCCCAACTGGGCGGCCTGCTGGTCTTGGCGGTGATCACGGTGGAGGAGTGTTCGCAGATCTGGATTCCCGGTCGGACCTTTGACGTCGGGGACCTGGTGGCAAACTCCCTCGGTGTGGCCTTGGGCGAATTGGCGGCGCGAAGGATTCTTGGGAGTCATCCACGTGGCTTGGGATCAGGTTCAACCGGATCATTGGGAACCGGCCGCAAGTAGTCGGTTCGATCGATTTCGCCGCCCGCGGCGGCTCGCAGAACCATGGCTTTTCGCGCGTCGTTCAGATTCGCGGGTGAAGTCGCCCTTGTCTTCCCGAGGTTGCCGTCTAAACAAGGGCGTTCCCTTGAGACCACTCGGCTTCATCCTCCTTTGCTTCGCACTTTCGGCTTCTGCAGCGGAAACCGCCGTAGGGCAGAACCTGCCCGTCATCCATCTGCAGGTGGCCAAGCAGATCGGTTCTGAGCCCAAGGTTCCGTGCACTGTGCGAATGGTTCCGCCGAACGGTTTGGAACTCGGGAACACCGGAGCATTGGCCGGTCTGATCAGGTATCACGGCGCGTCGTCGCAGGGATATGACAAGAAGTCGTTCGCGGTAACCTTGGATGCTCCTACGCGATGGCTTGGACTGAACGAAGGGCGGCATTGGGTGCTCAACGCCGCATTCGTCGACTGCTCAATGATGCGGCACAAGCTGTCCTACGACCTGTTCCGATCCTTGTCGGCGGATGGCGCCACGCGCTTCGCCTCGTCCAGCCGGTTTGTGGAAGTGAACCTCAACGGCCGCTATCACGGCGCGTATCTGCTGATGGAGCGGGTGGACAGGTCGCTGCTCGGGCTGAGGCGCTACGACAGCAACTCCCTCAACCAGGCGGTCATCTACAAGGCCATCGATCATTCGGGGAACTTCCACGATCTCGGGCATGGCGGCTACGAACAGCGCGAGCCGGAACCCGAGGTGCGTCAGCATTGGGGGCCGCTCGACGAGTTGAACCTGTTCACCAGCCGGGCTCCGGATGCGAAGTTCTTCGATGCCGAGTCGGGCATCTCCGCGCGTTTCGATATGGACAACGTGATCGACTTCCACCTGCTCGTTTTGTTCACGAGCAACATGGACGGCATCGACAAGAACTTCATCCTCGCGCGCGACGCGGCCAGTGCGGCAATGCCCAAACCCAGGTTCTTCTTCGTGCCGTGGGATTACGACGCGACGTTCGGCCGGAACTGGGAAGGCTCACGCGTCAGTTCGACGGAATGGATCTCGAGCCAC
>JAYUUX010000292.1:0-3346 GCA_043754645.1 Verrucomicrobiales bacterium
GCCATTGCCGGATCAATTGGCGGCGGCGGAACGGGTGCTTGAGCGGTTGTGGCGCGAGGCGCCCGGCAATTCGCGTTCCGGGCTGCACGTGTTCATCGGGCCGGCCGGAAGCGGCAAGTCCACGTCGATTTGCAAATGGCTGACACAGGCCGTCCTCGTGGACGGGGCGGCGACGACGGTGTGGCGATTGGACGGGGCAACCTCCAACACGGCTGAATTCCTCGACGTGCACGCGGAGATATTGGGTGTGCCGGTGGAGCGTGCGTGGCCCGGCGACAGCACGGTTGGCGACATTGGCTTCATCGATTTGCCCGGTGTTGATTGGCGGGATCCGGGCGCGATCCGTGAGCTCAACCGGCATTTGTCCCAGTTTCCCCGGGCGCATGTCCACCTGGTCCTGAACTTCGCCTACGAAACGGACACGATGCTCGCGCAGGCCCGTGCGTTCAGCGATTGCGCGGTGCAGGACATAATTGCCACCCATGTGGATGAAGATGCCCGGCGCGGCAAAGTGTGGAACCTGGTCCTGGGCACAAACCGTCCCGTCAGCTTCCTGGCGGCTGGGCAAAATGTTCCCGGACGCTTCGAGGCGGCGTCGGTGCGGCAAATTCTTTCCCATCAGTTTCCCCTTCGCTCCCGTGCGAATAGCGGGATTTCCTCGGTTTCCTGAGTATTCCATGGGGTGGCAAAGGCTTTGCTAGGGAAGGGGAGACGGAACTCCACCAACGATGAAACTACTCATGATCCTAGGCGGGTGTATCGGCTTCGGGATCGGGGTGTCGTTCGGAATCGCAAGCGAGAGTGGATGGCCGTCGACCCTTTGGCGTGCCGCTCTGACCGCCTACCTCGCAGGTTTGCTCATGCGTTGGTGGGGAAGCCTGTGGATGAAATCCCTCAAACAGGTGCTCCTCGAAAAACAGGCGGCCGCGCTGAAGGCGGAAGAGCAACAGCTGGCGAAACAATCCTGACTAGTCCCCCATGAAGGCCACCCTCCTCGAACCCAATCAAGAAACCGCCGTAGCCAATCCGCCGCGGCCGTCCTCGCCCGATGTCTGGAAGCAGTATGCGAAGGCGGGTGCCGGCAGCCCGGTGGAGAACGAACTCGTCACCCAGTTCCTTCCGCTCGTGAAGACGATCGTGGGCCGGCTCGCCATGAGCCTCCCGTCGCACGTCAACACCGAGGACCTCTACAGCGCCGGGCTCGTCGGGCTCCTGAACGCCATCCGCCGCTTCGACGCGAAGACGGGCACGGCCTTCGAGACTTACGCGCGCACCCGCATCCGCGGTTCCATCTTCGACGAACTCCGCCGCCTCGACTGGGTTCCGCGCTCCGTGCACGACAAGGCCCGCAAGGTCGACAAGGTCATGCGCCAGCTGGAGCAGCAGAAGGGCGGAGCGGTCACCGACATGGAGATGGCCAAGGCCATGGACCTGTCGCTCGACCAATACCAGGACCTCCTCGAGGAGATCCGTCCGACCACCTTCGTCTGCCTCGACTCCGTGCGGAACGCCGAGAGCCAGGAAGGCAGCAGCCGTTACGAGAGCCTTTCCGACGAGAAGCAGATCGACCCCGGCGAAGGCACGGGGACCCGCGAGGTCTCCAAGCTGATCGCGGAGCGCCTCGAGCATCTGCCCGAGATGCAGCGGAAGGTTCTCGCCCTCTATTATTTCGAGGACATGCGCCTCAGGGAAATCGCGGAGGTCTTCGGCGTCACCGAATCCCGCATCTGCCAGATCCACGCGCAGGCCATTCTTTCGATCAAGTCGTTCCTCAAAAAGCACGATCCTGAAGTGTTCTGAGACCGGTCGCCTCAGACGGATCGGAACCTCATTGTCATGCTAGTCATCATCGGTGCCCTAATCGTGCTCGGCTGCGTTGCCGGCGGCTTCAAAATGGCCGGCGGACAGCTGATGTCCCTCTGGCATCCCTCCGAGGTCGTCACCCTCGGTGGCGCGGCCCTAGGCGCCCTCGTCATCATGGCCCCGCTGCGGGTGATCAAGGGACTCGTCAGCCAGATCATCGGCACCCTCAAGCCATCCGCCTTCACCAAAGGCGCCTACCAGGACATGTTCATGGCGCTCTACGAGCTCTTCATGATCGGCCGCCGCAACGGCATGATCGCCCTCGAGGAACACGTGGTGACACCGGAGTCCAGCAGCATCTTTTCCAAGTATCCCTCGTTCCTGAAGAACCACCACGCGGTGGAGTTTCTCTGCAATTCCCTCCGGCCGATCATCGACGGCAAGATGAAGCCCGAGCAGTTGAAGGTGCTCCTCGACCTCGAACTGGAGGCGATGGAGGACGAGCACCACCAGCCCATCGGCGTGCTGCAGAAGACCGGCGACGGACTGCCCGGGTTCGGCATCGTCGCGGCCGTCCTCGGCATCGTCATCACGATGGGAGCCATCAACGGCCCGATCGAGCAGATCGGCTACGCGGTCGGCGCGGCGCTCGTCGGAACGTTCCTCGGGATCCTCGCGGCCTACGGATTCGTCAACCCCCTCACGGTCGCGATGGAGTTCAACGGCGCGGCGGAAATGCTCTACTTCAAGTCGATGGCCGCGGCCGTCGTCGGGTTCGCCAACGGCATGGCCCCGGTCATGGCCGTCGAGGTCGCGCGCCGCGGGCTCACCAGCGACGTGAAGCCGAGCGCCGAGGCCCTGGAAGAGATGCTGAAGGGGATAGGTAAGAAGTAGGCCGCGGTCATTGAACCGGGAGACGGCCCCGGGGCTTAGCGGTATTGGGAACGAATTGCCACCATGGCCAAGAAACACGGACATCACGGCGGAGCGTGGAAGGTCGCGTATGCGGACTTCGTCACCGCCATGATGGCATTGTTTCTCGTGCTCTGGCTCACGGCCCAGGACGAGAAGGTCAAGGCCGCGATTGAACGGTCGTTCCGGAACCCGTTTGCGTCACTCGTGCCCGCGTCGCCGGGGTTCATCGTGAACAAGGATCCCCAGAAGATCGATAGCAGCAAGGGGACGTCCGATGCCGCCGCCTCCGTCGAGTTGCAGTTCCTCCGCCAGCTGAACGACGTGCTCAAGGTCGACATGAACGAGATCGACCAGCAGGAGGCCGTCAAGATGGAGCTCCTGAGCGACGGCATCCGTCTCAGCCTTTTTGATCGCGCACGGAAGCCCCTTTTCAAGAAGGACAGCCCGGAACTGACCGAATATGGCGACTGGATCCTCGGCACGATGGCCTGGGTCATCAGCCGATTCGAAAAGTTCCAGATTGAACTCGAAGGGCATTCCGAAGCCCGGACCGAAGTCGATCTCGGCGAGCTCGACCTGTGGGAGCTGACGGCGGTCCGGGCGAACGTCGCCCGGAAGAAACTGCTGA
>JAYUUX010000293.1:0-3132 GCA_043754645.1 Verrucomicrobiales bacterium
ATCCAAGCCTATCCGGTTCCGGCACAAAGACGGGGCCAGGAACGGGGGGCGCCATCGCTGAGACGGGAGGACAACTTGCAGTCATTGACAGTTCCTTCACCACCAACTCAGCCATGTCCCCCAATTCTTCCGGCGTCAGCGCCGGCAACGGAAACGAAGCGCTGGGTGGCGGCTTGTGGCAATTCTCGGGATCTCTTTCGGTGTCGAACGCGGTGTTCTTGGGCAACACTGCAACAGGAGGTTCTGCCCGGAGGCATCTCGGAACTGCGGGACCGGCGCAGGGGGGAGCAGTTGCCATACTCTCAACCGCCACAATGTCCCGAAGCCAGTTCACCAGCAACTCCGTGACAGGCGGAGCCGGTGGCCAACCCGCGACCGGCACCGGCGACGGAGGTGCCATCTATGTCGCAGGTCAGGCATCGCTTGCGGGAAGCACGCTCACTGACAACACAGCAATCGGAGGAGCGGGAGTGCCGTTCGGGGCCAACAGCTACACCGACGATTCTCCTCCTCGCGGCGGCGCGATACACGTCGCGGGCTCCTTGATCGCCGACGGCTGCACTCTGCAAAGAAACGGCGCAACCGGAGGCGACGGATCTGGTCTCAAGCTCGCGTTTCCGGCCTACGGAGGGGCACTCTACACAAGTGGTATCGTAGGAATCACGAACTGCACCCTCACTGCGAACCGGTCGAAAGGCGGCAGCTTCGTGTTTTCACCACCGGGACCGCCCGCTTTTCCGAGCACGAGTGGGTCGCATGGCTACGGTGGTGGGATCTATGCAGCCAGCGGAAGCGCCTCGATCGCGAATTGCACACTCGCAGGCAATGAGGCATTGGCGGGAACCGGTGTGCTTCCCGGCGCGGCTTACGGCGGAGCGATCGCCGTCGCCGGAGGAAATGCGACTGTGGTCAACAGCATCCTCTCGCACGGGACCAGCGGCCTGAACGTCTACGGGACCATCACCGACGGCGGGCACAACATCGTGTCCGACGGTTCCGCGGGCTTCACCTCGGGCACGAGCCCGGTGAACACCGATCCCAGGCTGGGCACGCTCTCCGACAACGGCGGCCCCACGCTCAGCATCCCGCTTCTGCCCGACAGCCCCGCCATCAACGCCCTGTCCTCGGGCTATCCTTCTACCGACCAGCGCGGGTTCTCTCGTCCCAACGGGGCCGGTGCAGATATCGGTGCTTTCGAGTTCGGTGGAAGCGGCGCCGTCGTCCCTTTGGCCAGCATCAGCGGATCGATCACCGGTTGGGGTTTGGCCGACGAGTTCACGATGACCGTGGTCGGTGGAAGCTCGATGCCGACGACCAACAGGGCGTTCAGCCTTCCTGGCCTTTCCGCCGGAAGCTACACTCTGGTGCCCTCGCATCCGGACTACTTCTTCCTCCCGCCCAGCCGCGGGATCACCGTCACGACGCAACCGACCAACGTCGCTTTCCAGGCGTTCCGTTTTGGCAAGATGAGCTTGGACACTTCCTCCACCGGAGCGATCTCGGTGGCGTTTCCATCCACCGCAGGCGGCAGTTTCGTGCTCCTCCGATCTTCCAACCTGACTTCGTGGCTGCCCATCCAGACCAACTTCATCGTCGGTCCCGGCGGCCTCTCGCAGTGGCTTATCCCCACCACCAACGCCGGCCCGTCCTTCTTCAAGGTCGTCAAACCCTGACCTGGGCCACACTTCCTTCCGTCCGACGGCAACTCACCTCTTCACCTTCGGCGGGAAGGGGCTGAGCTCGAGGCCGGCGTTGTTCTGGGGGAAGTAGTTCAGGGCCCACTCCGTCGGGAAGAGCGCGACGGCGTTCTTGTCGATGTCAAAGGCGAGCCGGCTGCTCGTCGGGAGCGACAGGGCGTTCAGCTGTTCGTCGGTCATCCCGGGTGGAAGCCAGCGAACGGCGGTGAAGGGAGCGGCTTCGCGGCGGGTCTCCGCGCCGTATTCGGTCTCCAAGCGATACTGGAGCACCTCGAACTGGAGCGGACCAACCGCCGCGAGCAAGGGCACGCGGCTAGCCGTGTCCTTCAGGTAGAACGCCTGGGCCACGCCTTCCAGGAGAAGCTGGTCGAGGCCTTCGCGGAACTGTTTGAACTTCGCCGTGTTCGGGTTGTGGAAGTATTCGAAGACCTCCGGCGTGAAGCGCGGAATCTCGTCGTAGCGGAGGGCGTTCTCGGTTGTGAGCGTGTCGCCGATACCGAAGCCGCCGTGGCCGACCAGGCCGATGATGTCGCCCGGGAAGGCTTCGTTGACCGTCTCGCGTTCGTTGCCGAAGAGCTTGTGCGACGAGCTGAGCCGGACCTTCTTAACCGACTGCACGTGCTGCACGACCATGTCGCGCTCGAACTTGCCGCTGACCACACGGACGAAGGCGATGCGGTCGCGGTGTTTGGGATCCATGTTCGCCTGGATCTTGAAGATGAAGCCGCTGAAGGCCCCGTGCTCGGGAGAAACGGGCTTGGGTTCTTCGGTGGCCTTTGAATCGCGTCCGCGCGGCTCGCTGCTCCACTTGAGGAAGCTGTCGAGCAGGAGTTGGACGCCGAAGTTGTTCACGCCGGAGCCGAAGAAGACGGGCGATAGTTTTCCGGCAAGGACCTGTTCGTGGTCGAACTCCGCACCCGCGATCTCGATCATCTCGATCTGTTCGCGGACGGTCTTGTAGGTGTGCTCGTCGAGCTTCTCCCTGACCAGTGGATCGTCGAGGCCGGTGACATTGACCGCCGCGCGGTATTTGCCGCCGACGACACGCTCGAACAGGTGGACCTTCTTCTCCGCACGATCGTAGACGCCGCGGAAGTCGATGCCGTTGCCCAGCGGCCAGTTCATCGCGCATGACCGGATGCCGAGCACGGCCTCAAGCTCGTCCATGAGGGCGATCGGATCGCGCGCCGGACGGTCGAGCTTGTTCATGAAGGTGAAGATGGGAACACCCCGCCGTGCGCATACCTCGAACAGCTTGCGCGTCTGGTTCTCCACGCCTTTGCCCGCGTCGATCACCATGATGACGGCGTCGACGGCGGTGAGCACGCGGTAGGTATCCTCGGAGAAATCGCGGTGGCCCGGCGTGTCGAGCAGGTTGATCACCGTGCCGCGGTACTCCATCTGCATCACGGCGCTGGCCACCGAGATGCCGCGC
>JAYUUX010000294.1:0-10847 GCA_043754645.1 Verrucomicrobiales bacterium
GCGACGATGACTTCGCTGAAGATCTCCGCGATCGCTTCCGCGCAGGCCGCATCGAGCGGTTTGTTCACGGTGATGATGCCGCCGAACGGTGCTTGGCGATCCGTCGCGTAGGCCCGGTCCCACGCTTCGCGCAGGGTCGCGCTTTGGCCGATGCCGCAGGGGTTCGTGTGCTTGAGGATGGCCAGCGTCGGTCTGTCGGCGGCGAACTCGTTGATCAATTGGGCCGCGGCCGTCAGGTCGAGAATGTTGTTATACGAAAGCTCCTTCCCGTGCAGCTGCGTGAAGTGTTTCTGGAATCCTCCGTAAAGGGCGGCCTTTTGGTGGGGATTCTCGCCGTAGCGCAAAGGCTGCGCGATCGGCGAATGGACCCGCAGCGTGGATGGAAGATCGTTCTGCGCGATGCCGAAGGCTTTCTCGAGATGCGTGGCGATGGCCGAATCGTAGGCCGCGGTGCGGGCGTAGACTTTGGCCGCCAATTTCCTACGCACCTGCAGCGATGTCTCGCCGGTTTCTTGGACGAGCCTGGATACTTCCGCGTAATCGGCTGGATCGACGATCACGGTCACGCTCTCGTGGTTCTTCGCTGCGCTGCGGAGCATGGACGGCCCGCCGATGTCGATGTTCTCGATCGCGTCGTGCAGCTCCACGCCCGGTTTGGCGACGGTCTGCTCGAACGGATAGAGGTTCACCACCACCAGATCGATCGGGCGGATCGAATGCTGTGCAACCGTGGCCTCGTGCGTGGCGTTGCCGCGCAGGTAGAGAAGCCCGCCGTGGATCTTCGGATGCAGCGTCTTCACCCGCCCGTCCAACATCTCCGGGAATCCCGTGTAGTCGCTCAGTTCGATCGTGGGAAGTCCGGCGTCGCGCAACGCCTTGGCGGTGCCGCCGGTGGAGATGAGTTCAACCCCGGCGGCGACGAGGACCTTGGCGAAGTCGACCAGGCCGGACTTGTCGGAAACGGAAAGCAGCGCGCGTTGGATTCGGGCCATAAGAGCGGCGAAAATCCGTTTCCCTGTCAGTCACGTCAACGCGAAGTTCTTCGTGTCCGCTTGTCACCTTCCTTGCGGCCCATCGCCGCTTCGCTTAACTCGTCGCATGGCCGCCGCATCACTCGCCGACATTGTCCGTCACTGCGACACCACGCTCCGCACGCCGGAGATCCGCGACTACGACGGCGCGCACAACGGCCTTCAGGTCGGCAACGACGGGCGCGTGACCAGGATCGTCGCGACCGTCGATGCCTCTTCGGCGACCGTGAAGAAAGCCGTCGAAGCCGGGGCCGACCTGCTGATCGTCCATCATGGACTGTTTTGGGGCACGACCGTTCCCTGGACCGGCAAGAGGCGGGAACTTCTCGGCCTGCTGGTGAAGCACAACCTCGCCGTCTACAGCTCCCATCTTCCACTCGACGCGCATCCCAAGCTCGGCAACAACGCGTGCCTCGCCGCGGCGCTTGGCCTGAAGCAAGGCCGGCCGTTCCTGGTCAGCAAAGGCCAGCCGATCGGTCTCAAGTTTGCTGGCAAATGGCGCCGGGCCGAGTTGCAGCGCCGAGTGGAGAAGGCGGTGGGAGGGCCGGTGAACCTGTTGGCCGGCGGATCCGAGATCATCCGCACGCTCGGAATCTGCACCGGCGGAGCCGGGAGCGAATTGGCGCAGGTCGCCGCCGACGGCGTGGATTCGTTCATCACCGGCGAAGGACCCCATTGGACGTTCTCGCTGGCCGAAGAGCTTGGCGTGAACGCGTTCTATGCCGGCCACTACGCGACCGAGACGTTCGGTGTGAAAGCGCTCGCGGCCCAACTCAGCCGCAAGTTTCGCGTGCCGTGGAGCTTCATCGACCATCCGAGCGGTCTTTGATCCGGGGCATCCGGCCTGCCGCTTCAAAACGGCATGAAGCCGATGTCGAAGGCGCGATCGACGAACCAGAGCGCGGCGACGAGGGAGATGGCCACGGAACCGGCCTGCAGCGCGACGCGATGGTAGAACGTCGTCGAGCGGATCAGAAAGGCGACGGGCAGGAACACGGCCACGATCGCGAGCTGTCCCAGTTCGACGCCGAGATTGAAACCGATCAACGCCGGCACCAGCGATCCGGTGGGCAGGCCGAGTTCCCCCAGCACCCCGGCGAAACCGAATCCGTGGATCAGCCCAAACCCAAAGGCCACCACCCATCCGCGCTCGCGGAAGAACGGCTTGAGGTTGTTCGCCGCGGCGATGATGACGCTGAGGGCGATGGTCGATTCCACTAGCCGCGACGGCAGGCGCACGACGTCCAGCGCGGCCAGGCTGAGCGTGATCGAGTGAGCCAAGGTGAAGGCCGTGACAACCTTCAGCACATTGAGCGCGGCCGGCTTGAAGGCTTCGGCGGGACGCCAGCCCTGGAGCTTCAAGGCCATGACCGCCGGCAGCAGCAGGGCGACGAGGAAGAGGATGTGGTCGTAGCCGATCCAGATGTGCAGGACGCCTTCGACGAGGAACTGGTCGAAGCGCGTCAAGCTGACCGGCTTCTCAAGGTCGACCGTGACGCTCGGCGATGCCTGGCTGAACACGGCCGCCGTCGTGGCGGACCCCAGCGTCAGGTTCAACAGTCCGCGATGGAGCGGGTCTTCTTCCCATAGCAAACCGTAGATCAGCTTCACCTTGGATGCGCCCGGGGGAAGATCGCCCTTGAGATCCAACACGGCGTAGCCGCCGTCGAGATGAAGGCTGACTTTGAGGCCGTCCCAATTGAGCGGAACGGATTGGCCGTCGGCTTCAACCCGGACGCGGGACGAAAGGTAGCCGACGACGTTGGTCTGTCTGGCCTTCAGCTCGGCCCACGTGATCGCGCCGTCGAGATTGGAGTCGAGCGCGAGGACGATCTCGAGATCACGGAGGGCGACCTCGCAGGCGCCCGAGACTTGGCCCTTGGAAACGGCGACCGTGAGATAGGCGTCGCTGAGTTTGTGGGCTTGGGCGGTCAGCGCGGCGCACAGCGTGAGCAGCAGCGAGGCAACGATCGATGGCAGGCGGCGACTCATGGCTTGGCGGACTGGGCCGCGGCCATCGTCGTCAACTGATCCCGCAGCGTCGAGAGGGCTTTGTCCTCGATCCTGCTCCGGGCCATCCAATCAAGTGCGGCCTCGGCTTCGGAGGGCCGGCCGGCGGCGAGGGCGCATTCCAGCAGGAGCCGCGCGTCGGCGGGTTCGCGCTGGAGATCCCAGTTCTCCCGGGCGAGCGACAGCGCGCGGGTCGGATCTTTGCCGAGGCGCACGAGGAAGCGGGCTTCCTCGCGTTGATGCACGGAATCCCCGCGCCGCCGCGCCGCGTCGAAACGGGTGCGAAGTTCGGTTTTCATTCGATCCAGCTCGGCCGTGGGAGATTTGTCGGCGAGTTGAAGGCGGGCCTCGGCGATGCGCAGCAGCGAACCGTCCTGTCTGTCGTGGCTGGCCAGAAGGCGGATCACCTCGGCGCCTCGTTTCTGATCGAGGAGAAAATCGGAGTAGGCGCCGAGCAGGTAGGGATCAGATCCAGCAAGCGTCAACGCCTCCCGGAAGCGCTGGTCCGCTTCGGCGACGCGCCCCGTTCTGGCGAGCAATTCCGCCAGCTGGGTGGTCGCCCAGAGACGTTGGTCCACGGGAACTCCGGCGCTTCGGTCGAGAAGGCTTTCAAGTTGGCGAACGGCGGACGCCGACTGGCCGTTCAGCCCGGCGATGGCGGCGGCCGCGACGGTGGCGGAAAAGGATTCGCCGAGGCGGGCCAGCTGGATGCAAGCGCGGCGGGCTTCGTCGTAGCGGCCCTGGACGGTGTCGATCGTGGCGAGAGTGAGCCAGGCCTGCGCGTTCGCCGGATCCTTGGCGAGGGCGAGCTCCAGATCACGACGGGCGGCGGAAAAGTCATGCAGGCTTTGCCTGATGGTGGCCCGGAGAACGAGGGCTTCGGCGGGAACGTTCTCTTCCGTCCACCAGGGCTTCAGGGCGGATTCGGCGTAGCCCAGGTGGCGAGGGTCCGCGGTGGCGCGTGCGTTCTGGATGTGCTCACGGGCGGCGCGGGAGGCCAGCACGAGATCGGCGGGCGTCTCCCGGAGCTGGCGGGTGAGTTCGCGGGCGCGTCGCATCCCGGGGGTTCCGGATCCGAAGGGCAGGCGCTCGATGACCGTGTCGTCCGAGGGAGGAATGAAGCCGCGGGTGTTGGCCGCGGCCGACATCGTGAGGACCAGTCCGGCGGCAATGCTGAGGATCCGTTTCATGGGATGGGCGGGGAAACGGGTTCGTCCACGAAGGGCACGAAGCACACAAAGGGAAGGCGCTGGCCTTGGGACCTGGTGAACTTCGTGGCCTTCGTGGACGGAACCTTTGAAGAGGTTGAGGCGGATCCCGGGGCACACGGGAATTTTTTCCCGGGATCCGCCTTCCTGTCACACGACGAGGATTCGGACGGTTACTTGATCTTCACCGAAAAGTTGGTGGAGGTGACGGCGGGTTTCTCCAACGTGACGGGAGACTCGCTCTTGAGCCGGAGGAATCCGGTGTTCGGCGTCGGCTTCGATACCTTGAGGGTGCGGGTCGACGGATCGTAGGCGCCGAAGGTGTCGACGAACGGTCCGTTAACGGTGCCCGAGGTCTGCGCGGTCACGGTGAACTGCGCGCTGTTCGGCGATCCGGGGATCGGCGTCTGCAGGTAGGGGAAGCGGCTGAGGAAGAACGACGCGTTGACCATGGCGCCGTCGGTGAAGGCCGCGTTGCCGGCGGGAGCCTGGCCCGGTGTGCCGAAGAGGCCGAGGGAGATGAGCTTGCCCATGGCGACGCGGAGCTCGATGTCGACGACATCGTCGCCGGGACGGCGGCCGTTGGGGAATCCGGCGTTGTCGCCGGCTATCACGCCGAGCCGGTTCTGGGAGGCGGCGGCGACGGCCGGGATGTCCATGTTGAGGCGCTGCATTTCGCCCGCGGCGCCATTGGCGTTCAGGCCGGTGACACCGGTGACGAACGCGGCGACGAGGTCGGTGCGCGGGAAGAGCGTCGGGGCGACGGCTCCGGCGCCGCCGAAGAGGAGTTCGATGATCGCGGGCAACGTGGGGTGGGTCACGTAGTCGGCGAAGTTGGCGAGATCGTCCTTGGGTTCGCTGGTGTTGAACTTGTCCTTGTCGGCGAGGCCGATGACGACTTCGTTCACGAGGGGCATGCCGAGGCGCGACATCTGGTTGGTCTGGCCGTTCTGGATGAGGCTGGCCGTGCTCCAGGCGCCGATGATGCCGCCGTTGACGCCGGCGCCGCGCAGGAATTCCTTCGGGATCTCAAGCATGATGCTCGTGACGTTCTTGTCCGCGAGGCTGTCGCGGTTCGCGTCCTCCGGCCCGAGAGGGCTGGTGGAGATGTTGATGAGGTCGAAGGTCTCGCCGAGGTTCACGACGAAAGGATCCTTACGCTGCGCGACGAAGACCTTGGCCTTGTTCGTCGTGCCCGGGAGGTTGATCGGGTAGATGTATTGGTCGGCGTAGGCGTTGTAGTCGGGGAACGTCTTCGTTCCGACGTAGTCCTGGGGTTTGGTGAACACGCCGGAGACGGAGTTCGTGAGCGGTGTGGCGGTTCCCGAGCGGCGCAGGCCCTGGATGACCGTAAGCGTGTAGGTCTGGTCGACGTTGAGCGACGCGTTGTTCCCGGCCGTGATCTGGCCGACGGCGAGGACGGGGACGGAATTGGTGCGTTTGCTCGAGCCGCTGCCGATTTCGAGCGAGATGTTCCTCGGGGTGTTGGCGAAACGGAGCTGGAATGTCAGGTCCTCGCGGGCGTCGCCGGAGTTGTCGACGTGGATCTCGTAGAGCGCGTTGGTGTCGAGCTGGAAGTAGTTCGGCCCGCCGTAGGCGTCCTGCAGCGGGACGTAGTTGGCGACGAAGGTGACGTAGTTCGTGCGGCCGGCCTCATAGCTGTTGAAGGCGTAGAAGTCGGCGCAGTCGATCTTCGGCGTGGAGGTGATCAACGGGGCCTCGCGGTGGCTTGACGCCAGCGCGGGCCACGCGGCGATGGCCGCGAGGCCGAGACGGATCGGGGTCTGGAGGAGGGGGAGTGAGTTCTTCATGGCTGTTGGATGGAAGTGATTTACGGCTGTCTCCAGTCCCTACGCCGCACGCCAGTGGACGGATGCAGGGAAAATTCGCTCGCGAGTTCCCGAAGTGTTTCCCAAAATCATTCATCCTGAAGCCGGGCCTCGCCCGACGACCATGAAAGCGAAGATCATCATCACTCCGAAGAAAGCAGTCCTCGATCCCCAGGGGATAACCGTCCAGAACGCCCTCGACCACATGGGCTACAAGGGCGTCACCGGCGTCCACGTCGGCAAATACATCGAGATCGACCTGGCCGCCGGCACCGACAGGGCCGCCGCGACCAAGGCGTTGAACGATGCGGCCCACAAGTTCCTCAGCAACCCCGTCATCGAGGACTACCGGCTCGAGATCGTCGACTGACCATGAACTTCGCCGTCCTCCAATTCCCCGCCTCCAACTGCGACCAGGACTGCGTCCACGCCGTCCGCGTGCTCGGCCACAATGCCGGGCTCGTCTGGCACAAGGACACCGGCCTCGGCGCCGTCGACGCCGTCATCGTTCCCGGCGGCTTCAGCTACGGCGACCACCTCCGTTGCGGCGCCATCGCGCGCTTCAGCCCCGTGATGCAGGCCGTGAAGCAGTTCGCCGACAACGGCGGGCTCGTCCTCGGCATCTGCAACGGATTCCAGATCCTCTGCGAAGCCGGCCTGTTGCCCGGCGCGCTCATCCGCAACCGCGACCTCCAGTTCCGCTGCGAGCAGGTCTACCTCAAGACCGAAAACTTCGGCACCGCCTTCACCTCGAAGATCCCCGCCGGCAAGCCGCTGATGATCCCCATCGCCCACGGCGAAGGCTGCTACTTCGCCGACGCCGACACGTTGGCCGGAATCAGGGCGAACAAACAGGTCCTCTGGCAATACTGCGATGCGAACGGCGCCGTGACCGAGGCGTCGAATCCGAACGGTTCCATCCAGAACATCGCAGGCATCGCCAACGACCGCTTCAACGTGGCCGGGCTCATGCCGCATCCCGACCGCGCGAGCGAAGCTCTCCTCGGAACGACCGACGGCCGCTTCATCTTCGAGAGCATGATCGCGGCATTGGAGAAGCGCGGTTCAGCCAAGGCCGCTTAAACGCGGCCAACAGGCCCCCTCCGGCCCATCAGAAGACGAGGACGTCGGCTGGGCGGACGTGGACGTCGATGCGTTCGCCGGCGCGCCGGATTTCGAGCGGGTTCTGCTCGAAGGCCTTCACCGTGAGTCCGCCGGCGAGCTTGAGACGGTATTGCTCGATCTCGCCGAGGTAGGTCACCTGGTCGATCTCGGCAGAGAGGTTGTTCACCGGTGCCGTGCCGAGACGGATGGCTTCGGGACGGATGCCAATGGAAACCTTTTGTCCAACGGAGAAACCCGTCCGCGCCGACGCGGTGATGATGCCGGAAGCGGCCTTCAACGTGAGCGACGCGGAATCGCTTTCAACCACCTCGCCGTCGAGCCAGTTGGATTCGCCGATGAAGTCCGCCACAAAACGATTGGCCGGTTCGCGGTAGACGGAGCGCGGATCGCCGATCTGCTCGATGCGGCCATCGCGCAGGATGGCCATGCGTGACGCGAGCGAAAGAGCCTCCTTCTGGTCGTGCGTGACGTAGATCGTTGTGATCTGCGTGCGGTCGTGGATGCGACGGATCTCGTCGCGCATCTCGAGACGCAGCTTGGCGTCGAGGTTGGAAAGCGGTTCGTCGAGCAGGAGAACGTCGGGCTTGATGACGAGCGCACGGGCGAGGGCGATGCGTTGCTGCTGGCCGCCGGAAAGCTGGTTGGGCGAACGCTCGGCGTATTTCGACATCTGCACGATGTCGAGCGCTTCGCGGACGCGCTGCTCCTTCTCGGCGCGGCTGACGGAACGGACTTCCAACCCATAGGCGACGTTCTGGGCGACCGTCATGTGCGGCCAGAGGGCGTAGTTCTGGAAGACCATGCCGGTGTTGCGCAGGTGCGGGGCCACGCCGGCCATGTTCTTGTCGCCGAAAAGGAGCCGCCCGCCATCGGGCTGGTAAAAGCCTGCGATGGAGCGGAGGAGCGTGGTCTTGCCGCAGCCGGACGGGCCGAGGAGGAAGAACAGCTCGTGGTCGCGGATGTCGAACGAGAGCGACTTGAGCGCCTGGGTATCGCCGAAGTTCTTGACCAGGTTTTCGATGACGACGCGCATGAGATTAAAAGGTCGAAGGACGAATCCCCGAAGGCCGAAGGAAACCAGAAGCCTGAAGATTTGAAGGTGGCAGCGTTCCGCAGATGCCGGCTTCTGCCTTGGAGCTTCTTTCGGCCTTTGGCCTTTGGCCTTCGAGCTTGGCCACAGTCGGGTTCATCTTCATTCGCCTTTGGCAATCTTCCGGTATTTGTCCTGCGCCCAGGTCTGCCACTGGACTTTCAGGCGGTTGCGGACGGCGGGGTCCTTCCATTCGTTCCGGGCCAGGCGCAGGGCTTCGGTGCCGGAGATGGGCACAGTGCCGAGGTCCTTCCATTGGTCGCCGTTGCCCTTGAGCGGCATGACGGCCTTCCACGCCTGCCGCAATTCCGGATGCGTATCCACCAGCAGCGCGCCGATCAAAGCGGCCACCACCTCGCGGCGTTCGCGGGCCAGCTTGGAGTCGTAGTTGAAGGTGTTCGTCACCGCGAACGGGGAATACTGGATGTTCGATTCATCCTTGAACCGTTCATAGAAATCCGGCCGCACGCACATGCGGTCGATCGATTCCTTGATCGCTCCACCGGGCCGGCCGGTCTGGAGAAACCACAGCTTCTGGCCGTCTTCGCCAAGGGTGAAGTCCACAAAACGCCGGGCGGTCTTCAGGTTCGGCGCCCCTGTCAGGATGGCGATCCCGTCCGCGTTCAGGGCGATGAAGTCGTTCGGCAGGGTGAAGGACAGGTTTGATTTTCCGGCCGCCGCGATCTGGGTGAACCCGTAGAAGTCGATGGCCAGTCCGTAGGCGGTTTCACCGAGCGTCACGTCCTTGGCTGTCTGCGAGGAGAAGCGGTCGAAGTGGCGGACGTTTCCGCCAAGGCGGGCCAGCAAATCCCACCCGCGTTCCCAGCCGTAGAACTGGAGGAACGTTTCGAACATCGTGTTCATCGTCCCGCTGTTCCGCGGATCGCCCGCGCCGACCCAGCCGAAGAACCGGGGTCGGGCGAGATCCTCCCAGCTGTCGGCGAACGGCAACCCGGTCATCCGCTGCACCTTGGTGTTCTGCAAAATGCCGAAGGTCGACAGCGCGGCGCCGAACCACTTGAACTTGGCGTCGTAGATCTCCACGCCGCTGTGGTTCTGCGGAATGCCCCGCATGATCTCGTCGGGGGGTCGGTAGGCGGCGGCGAATCCCTTGTCGGCCAGGAGCAGATACGGCTCGGGCCCGCCTCCGAAGAACATGTCGATGCCGATGCCGCCGGGCTTCTTGGTGAACTCCGATTGGACGAAGCGGAGCGCGTCGGTCGTGCCGCCGACATCGCGCCATTCCACCACGGCTTCTTCGCCGAACTTTGCCGCATGCCATTTGGCGAAGCCCGCGCCGAACTCGTTCCGGATGGCCTCGTTGTGCGGGGAAATGATGACCATGCGCGCCGCCGCGAGCGCAGTCCGGCCGCCGGAGAGGAATCCGGCCAACAGGAACAGGCTGATACAGCGCCGCAGCATCGGCCGGGAAACTAGGCGGGCCGCCAGCCGAGACAAGGCTGGAAGGGGTGTTCGATAGGATCGGCGGGCCGACTAGCCAAAACGATGCGGTCGAAATCCGGCCGCGAAGCGGCAACTCCAAGGTAGGGAGTGCATCCTGCCTGCCCAGGAAGCTCTCGGAATGGAGCCAAACGGTGCGGTCGTTTCAGGACGTTGGTCGTTGTGAAAACCGCGACCAGCACGGGGCAGGTTGGAAGCCCGCCCTACCTTGAATCGCATCGTTCCGTTCAGAGCGTCACCACCGTCTTGGTCAGGTGCGACTTGAGCGACGCGGCGAAGAGTTCATGGCTCAGGACGGCTTCGGCGGGTGTGACGCAGCCAAACTTGCCGTTGAGTTCTCCGGCCCATTCCGCCGCATACGCCGCCCACATCTGGAGGAAGCAATCGGGGAAACCGGCCTCGAAGATTCCGCCGGTGATGACGGGGAAGGGCATGCCGTGGCCGAGGTCCGTGCGCTGCCAGCACTGCTCTTTGCCGCGCACGAAAGTCCAGAGCGACTTCGGTTCCGCCGTGCTGAAACGCACGCCGCCGTCGGTGCCGAGCACTTCGATCCACCAGGTGTTCGTCGCGCCGGGGGCGAGACGTTTCATCTCCAGACGCATGGGGATGTCCTCTTGGCCGGCCACGTCGACGTCGCAGTGGAGGATGGCGTTGTCCCAGGTGTCGCACGCGGCCATGCCGCCTTTGCCGTCGGGACGCTGGGTGTAGATCTTTTGGAGCTGAGCGTGGACACGTTTGGGCTTCCAGCCGAGACGCGCCGGAATGTGGACGGCGTGCATGCCGAGGTCGCCCATGACTCCGATCTCGCCGCAGAACTGGTTCTGGCGTTTCCAGTTGATCGGCTTGGTCGGGTCGAGGTCGCTCGCGTGCCAGAAGCCGGCATTGATCTCGAGGACCTTGCCGAGCTTGGAAATGTTCTCGGGCGAAGCCGCCGCGACGACGCGCTGCGGGCCGGGCAGGAAGGGAAACTCAGAGCTGCAGCGGACGAAACGGCCGGAAGCCTTGGCCGCCTCCTCGATCTTGCGCGCGGCGGCGAGGTCGATGCCGAAGGGTTTTTCGGCCAGCAGATCCTTACCGGCCGCGAGCACCTGGA
>JAYUUX010000295.1:0-6456 GCA_043754645.1 Verrucomicrobiales bacterium
TCGTTCCGGCCGGGTTCCTTGACGCCACAATTCTTTGTGTGGTTAGTTGCGCCCACGCACTACAGAGTGTGTAGCGAACCGAAACCATGCGTTGCCCCAAATGCGCCTGTCAGGAGGACAAAGTGATCGACAGCCGATCCTCCCGCGAAGGTGCCGTCATCCGGCGCCGCCGCGAATGCACGGGCTGCACCCACCGCTTCACCACCTACGAGGAGGTCGAACAGGAAGGCCTGTTCGTCATCAAACGCGACGGTCGCCGCGAGGAATTCTCCCGCGACAAACTCCTCCACGGCATCCAGCGCGCCTGCCAAAAGCGACCGGTCAGCCCCGAGGCCATTGAAACCGTCGTCGACCGCATCATCTCCGAGATCAGCGAGAAGTATGATTCCGAAGTGCCCGGAGTCGCCATCGGCGAGCGGGTGATGGAGGAACTGCGGAACATCGACGAGGTTGCCTACATCCGTTTCGCCAGCGTCTACCGGCGCTTCCAGGAAGCGACCGACTTCGTCCAGGCCATCCAGAAGATGGAGGACGCCCCATGATCCGCCTGCGCGAAGATTGCCTCATCTTCCGCACCGGCGACGGCCAGACCATTCCGTGCACGGCGGAAGAGGTGACGGTCGAGATCATGGGTGACGCGGCCGGCGCGATCGATCCCGAGGTCGTGCGCAGCGCGGCGGCGGCGGTGCTCCACTACTTCAAGACGGAACTCGGCCGCGAAGAAGTCTCGGTCAGCGAATTCTCCACCGCACTGGAGCGGATTCTCCGGGGCTTCGGCTTCCAGATCTCCTACGCGGACAAACCAGCCGAGGGCTCACCGGGCGATTCCGCGGAGGCCAAGGCCGCCCGCCGGATCGCCGAGGCGGATCTGGTGGAACTCGCCGCCGACTTCGGGCCGGCCTGCGAACTCTTCTTCTTCCAAAAGCTCCGCGAAAACCTGAAGACCACGCTCGCGGCCGGGCCTGATGTTGTCCGGTTCTCCGGTCTGCGCGGGTGCGCCAAACGGATGACCGGCTCCCGCCGATGGAGCCATCGCTGCGAGGAGGCGAGCGACCGCATCGTCGGCTTTCTCCGCGAATCCTTCACGCGCGACAACGGTGGGCATCGCTGCGCGCTGGTCGTGAGTTGATCGCGGGTGGAATGACGGGGTGCGAAAGCCAAACTCGGAAACGGGAAGGGCATTTGTTCCAAGACGGAACCATGCAGTCGAAATGCGACGGCGAAGCGGCAGTCCAAGGGCATGCCAAAAGCCCGCCCTTGAATCCGCATCATTCAGGGCGATCCAGTGGGGCATTTCCTTGAAGGTCGAGAACGGGCGTCTACGCTCCTTTGCCAATGGAGTTCGAGGCCAATTTCATCGAGCAGGACGGGTTCACCATTCCGGACTGGGCGTCCATGGACGAATCCTTGGCCCGTCTTTCCCATAACGCCGAACTCGTCGCCGCCTACGAGGGCATCGTCGGCCAATGGATTCGTCTGCTTGCCGAGGACCTCGGCGGGAACTACCGCGCGATCGAGACGCGGCAGGCGTTTCTGGTCACGGATGCGCCCGAGGGGGAGGCGAAAGCCTTGGCTGGTTTCATCGGCCGGGCGCGGGACTCCATCGATGGATTTTTGGGTGCCGCAGCGGACCCCTTGGACCGCTATCGGCGCCTGGTTCTGGTGTTGTCCGAGGCCGACGACTACTACGCCTACGTCAGCCGCTATTACTCCACCGACCGGGTCTCCGCTTCGGCTGGGGTATGCCTTTCGGGCGTCGGCTACGCCCATGTGGTGGTTCAGCACACGGATTCCCTCTGGGCCACGCAGCGGTGTTTGGCGCATGAACTGGCCCATGTCTCGACGGTGCATCTCCGCCTGCCCGGTTGGTTGGGTGAGGGGATCTCCCTCCGAAGCGAGCTGATCCTCGTTCCGCTGCCCGGCGGAGAAACAATTGTGGTTGAGGAGGATCACCATGGGTTCTGGACGGCCTACAACATCCAGGAGTTTTGGGCCGGAACCGCATTCCTCGCCGACGGCGATCTCCAGAGGCTTTCCTACAATCTGGCGAATGTCCTCTTCGACCTTGTAAGGCAGCAGGGTGAAGCCCTTTTTTGGTTCCTTCGGCAGGCGCGTTGGGAGGATGCGGGACACACCGCCTGCCACGAATGCTTCGGATTCGGCCTGGACGACCTGGCTGCCACCTTTCTGGGTGAAGGCGATTGGCGGCCCGATCGGCGACGGATCAAACAGCTCCTGGAAGGCCCTTGAAGAACGAACTGTCACCCCGGAGTTAGGATCGTATGCGGGGGACATTTCCCTTGGCCGCGTTCAACGCCGCTTCGTAGCTTCGGTCCATGACCCTGTTCGAGAAACTCATCGCCCGGCAGATCCCGGCGGCGATCGTCTACGAGGACGACCTCGTTTTCGCCTTCCGCGACATCAATCCGCAGGCGCCGACGCACATTCTCGTCGTTCCCAAAAAACCGATTCCGCGCA
Organism: Verrucomicrobiales bacterium; assembly: GCA_043754645.1. Classification (GTDB taxonomy): domain Bacteria; phylum Verrucomicrobiota; class Verrucomicrobiia; order Limisphaerales; family CANJSG01; genus CANJSG01. The sequence continues at coordinate 2,479 of JAYUUX010000295.1, forward strand.
TCGCCGAGGCGTCCACCGAAGACCAGTCGATGCTGGGCCATCTGTTGTTGAAAGCCGCCGCCGTCGCAGAGCAGGTCGGCCTGAAGTCGGATGGTTATCGGCTTGTCATCAACAACGGCCGAAACGGCGGCGAATCTGTCCCGCACCTCCATTGCCACATCCTCGGTGGTCGCCAGCTCCATTGGCCGCCCGGCTGATGCTCCGCGCTCCGGCATTGAACGCGGGCCCCGCGACGGCTTCACTGCCCGCCCATGAGCGAAAGCGCCCAGCCAATGCCAGCCGATTTCGAGCCGCTGTATGAATTCAAGAGCGTGATCGACCGGATCCCGCTAGACACGATGTTTCCCAAGGAACAACCGCTTGAGATCGAGATCGGGGCGGGCGACGGGTCGTTCATCGACCAATGGCACCGGCTTCATCCGGACCGGAACTACCTCGCGCTCGAACGCCTGTTGGGCCGGCTGAAGAAGATCCGGAAGAAAGCCCTGCGCAGCGGACTGTGCAATTTGATCTGCATCCGGGCCGAAGCCGCCTACTTCACCGACTACCTGCTCCCCGCCCAGTGGGCGACGGCCTTCCACATCTACTTTCCCGACCCGTGGCCGAAGAAACGGCACCACAAGAACCGCCTGATCCAACCGGGTTACGCCGCCGCCGTATGGCGCGCGCTTGAGCCCGGCGGAGTGGTCTATCTGCGGACGGACGATGTCCCCTACTTCACCCACATGAAGGAAGTCTTCGCCAGCGTGACGGGCCTGTTTGCCGAAACCGAGACCCCCGCCGAACTTGCGGCGGTCACGACGGACTTCGAGCGGTTCTTCAACGCCAAGGGCATCCCGACGAACTACGCGGCGTATCGGCGGATTGGATAACCAAACTGTTAAGTCTCATGCGCGGCATTCTCCTCGCATCACTGCTTCTTGCCGGTTGCTCAAAGGAAGCTCCAAAGCAGGCCTCTTCGAGTCTTGAACCTGTCCTGATCTTGGCATCGAACGAAAGAGGCAGACCTCAGTTCGACTATGCAGGACCTGATTCGCTAAGTTTTCGTTATTCTAACGATTCTTTCTCATTCCAGATTGGGCCGGTAGCCGGGAAGCCTTGGGCCAGCGCAAACGGGGAGATGAAGCTGGGCGCCAGTAACGATGTGACCATCACCATCCAGTCCACGTCTGATCGGGCCTACGATGTTCGGTTGTTGGGGCTTTCGACCAACAACATTTTCGAGGTGGAAGAGGACAAGACAAAGGAAACGCTTCGGGTTCCTGCTGGTGAGAAGAAGCTGACGATTCAGCGGTTCGTCATTTTCACATACGATTTCGGCAAACGATGATGCCGACAAGGTGCCGAATTGGGTTGGTGTGGTGGAGCGAGAAGCAAATTGAGGAGTCGGAAATTCCTATCTGCGAGACGAGCCACGTCGCCTGACACCTTGGCGTTCCCTTCGATGTTCGGTGGTGGATGTTGGTTGTTCGAGGTTCCCCCGCTGGAAGGCCTACGGGCCGCGCTGGAACTCGGCGCTCCGGTTTTGGTGCTCTTCGTGTCCTTCGTGGATGGGTCTTCCCATGCTCCAAGGTGCTTTTCAGATAGTCGCAGGTTGAAATACGGAATGGCATTGGCGCGTCTGCTCCGTAACGTCTCAGTGTCTCCTGCTGCCCGGAAAAGCTGCGCGTCCGTTTGTCCCCGGGTGGCTGGAATTGTCCTGTCAGTTCGCCGGTCAGCTTTGCCAACATCGACTTATCTCATGAGAATCAAGTTTCTGTTCCTCGTCTTCGTGGCGGCCCTCGCGGCCGCGTGGACCTCGTCCGCGGCCGAACCGCTTCGTGTCTTCATCCGCGGCGGCATCAAGACCCACGGCCCAAACCAGCACGACCATCCGCGCTTCCTCGGCGACTGGACCAAGTTGCTCGGCGAACGTGGCATCACCGCCAGCGGCGGCATGACGTTCCCGACCGGCGAGCAGCTTGAGAAGACGGATGTCGTCGTGATCTACGCCGCGGACGGAATGAAGATCACCGGCAACGACCGCGCGAACTTCGAGAAGTTCCTCCAGCGCGGCGGCGGCGTGGTCGTGATCCACGACGGTGTCGTCGCGGGCGACCAGCACGACTGGTGCAAGAGCATCATCGGCGGCACCTGGATCTGGGGCAACCAGGCCCCCGGCCGCACTCCAACAAAATGGTTCGAGGGATTCGTGGGCCTCTACTTCGTCGACCAGGAACACCCGATCACGAAGGGCATCTCCAACTTCGACTGGAAGGACGAGGTCTACAACCAGCTCGAAATGGCGCCCGACGCCCACGTGCTCGGCATGAGCTTCGTCGACGTCTTCAACATCCATCCCCAGCTTTGGACCTACGAGAAGACCCTCGCGGGCGGCACCAAGCCCTACCGCGCCTTCGTCAGCATCCCCGGCCACGACTACGAGGTCTTCGACACCCCGCACTACCGGGCGATCCTCCTTCGCGGCATCGCCTGGGCCGGCAAGCGCGCCAACGCCGACGAGTTCTGCAACGCGGCCGAACTCGGTTCCCTTCGTTATCCCGTGGGCGGCCCGCTCAAGTCGGACAAGGCCGTCACCAAGCTCAACCCGCATCCCGAGTTCAACGTGACCGTCGCGGCCGACGAAAACGTGGCCGAGAAGATCATGTCCATCGACTGGGATGCCAAGGGCCGCATGTGGATCGTCGAAACCCCCGAGTATCCCGGCGGCCGCGACGTGAACAAAAACGACTTCAAGCAGTTCCCCAACCGCCTCCAGCAGCCCGACAAGTTTCCGGTCGGCGGCAAGGTTGACCGCAAGCCGAAGGACCGGATCTCGTTCCTCGAAGACACCAATGGCGACGGCGTCATGGACAAGAAGACCACCTTCGCCGACGGCCTCGAGCTCCCGACCTCCCTCGTCTTCTACAAGGACGGCGTCATCGTCTCGCAGGCCCCCGACATTCTCTGGATCCGCGACACCGACGGCGACGGCAAGGCCGACAAGACCGAAGTCCTCTTCACCGGCTGGGGCACGTTCGACACCCACGCTGTGATCAACAACCTGCGCTGGGGCATGGACGGCTGGGTCTACGGCACCGTCGGCTACACCCGTGGCAAGGACGTGTCGTCGCCGAAGAGCGGCAAGAAGTTCGGCGACATCTCCGCCGGCATGTATCGCTTCCGCCCGGATGGTTCCGCGCTGGAACAGATCTCCGCGAACGGCTGCAACACCTGGGGCTGCGAGATCGCGCCCGACGGCGAATACATCTACACCACGGCCACGTGCGGCACCCCCATCCTTCACGTCGTCCTGCCCGAGAAGTATCTCGCCCGCGGCAGCGTCGGCGGCCATCCGGCCTGGCAGAACGTCATCGAGGAAAACAAGATCTACCCCGCCTTCGACGAGAAACGTCAGCCCTACGTGCAGATCGACTGGGTCGGCGCGTGGACCGCCGCGGCCGGCGCGACCATCTACGACGGTGGTGCCTGGCCGGCCAAGTGGGCTCCGGACGAGCGCTACTCGTTCTTCATGGGTGAAGCGACCCGCCAACTTTTCCACCACGAGTTCCTCGACCCCAAGGGCGCAACGTTCCAGGGCCGCAAGGAAGACAGCCGCAAGCAGACCGAGTTCATGGCGAGCACCGACTACTGGTTCCGCCCCATCCACAGCCGCGTCGGCCCCGACGGAGCGATCTACCTCGTCGACTTCTACAACCAGATCGCCACCCACAACGACACCCGCGGACCCGGCCACGGAGCGCGCAACGCCGCCGCGCGTCCCGACCGCGACCACCACTTCACGCGCATCTACCGCATCCAGCATAAGGAGGCGAAGACCCTTCCGCCGGCAAAATTCGACGCGAAGAAGCCCGCCGAGCTCGTCAAACTCCTCGACCATCCGAACGGTTGGACCCGCGGCACCGCCAACCGGCTGTTGAATGAAACCCAGCCCGCCGCCGCCGTGAGGCCGCTGACCGCGCTGCTCAACAGCAAGTC
>JAYUUX010000296.1:0-5707 GCA_043754645.1 Verrucomicrobiales bacterium
GTATTCAGTCTTCAGGACGAAGACAGCATTCAGCGCGTTAACTCTGACTACAAACTCCGGACTATCAAAAAGTCGGGAGAGCGAATCTGCATCAAACAATTGCAGCTCCCTAACCAACTCTAAGGCATGTGGACAAGTCTTCGGCCGCTCCATCAACCGGTAGACTGAATCCACCTGATTCGGCCGAGGCAACAAACATAGAAAATCCCTGACCTTCCTAATCTCCTCCTGATGCAGACCGGCCACGCCATATCTGGGTTCTGATTTCCAAATGACAAATTGCTCCACCGCCAGTTGAGCCTCTGGAACTGGAACTGAGGTTAGCTTGCTCCAGTCATCCTCAGTGAGTTGAACTGAACCATCTGTCGTCTCCCTAATTCTTGCCGCCATCTCATGGCGTCTAATCAATACATCGAGTTCAGCGGAACCAATCGTTCTGCTGTCAGCAGAAGTCGATTTGGTAGTTAAACCCACAGTTCGCGGTTCAATCTTACGTTTCAAAAAGCAGATCGCCGAATCGACCCATTGACCACCTACTGCGCCAACAGCAAGAGGCATAACACTTACAAGATCCCAGCCATCTTTTCCCATCGCTGCGAGTATCCTGAAGCTGTCGGGCTCGATACTCTTGTCTTGAAAATAGGACAGCACACCACTTTTAGCGCCCTTAACTTTCAAAGTGACTGTAGTATACTCAAACATGACGGATTGGATTGATTGTGAATCTCTTACTTCCTTCGTTGATTAAACAAGACGGCACACTGATCGAGCCTCAGTCAACAGGATTTTATTGAGCGGTGTATCTCGCACCCAAAAACTCAGTCTCACTATCCTGACGGTTGCACCAACCCATCCGTCCGGCCTTTTTGCAGACCCAGCAGACTACCAGTCCGCGATACGGCCGACTGCCAATCGGCGCGACGATCGGAAGAGCTGTTCCAATCCTCTGACATAATCGACGGCGGTTTGCTCGGCGCGGTGATTCAACTCGACGGCTCGGAACAGTTCCGTGGCCCGCAAATCCCGATACAACGCCACCGCAGCCTTCAACGCTTCCAGACACGACCGGGTGTCGTGCGTGGCGAAGGTGCCTTCCAACTGCGTCGCGCAGGCCGTCGCCCCACCGAAGTTCAACGCCCGCGTTTGCGTGAGAGTTCCTGGCGGAGCTTGTCGAGCGGGAGGGTGTTGATGACGTCCTCCTTCGTCAGCCAGCCCTTGCGCGCAATGCCCGCCGCGAGGCGCAGCCAGCCGGCATGGTCGAGCTTGTGGGCGTCGCAGTTGATGACGCATTTCACGCCCTTGGACTTCGCGTAGTGCCAGAGGCGCCAGTCGAGGTCGAAGCGGTAGGGCGACGCGTTCAACTCGATCCACGTGCCCGTCTCGGCGCACGCATCGATGACGGCGGGCATGTTGATCTTCTGCGCGTCGCGCCGGAGCAGCAGGCGTCCGCTGAGATGGCCGAGCATGTGGACGAAGGGATTCTGCGCGGCGGCGACGAGGCGGCGGGTGTTATCGGCCTCCTCGTTGGCTGCGACATGGAGGCTGGCGACCACGACGTCCAAATCGGCCAACTGCCTGTCATCGAAGTCGAGGCCGTCCTTGAGGATGTCCACCTCGCTGCCCGCCAGCAGACGGAAGGAACTGCCTTCGTCCTCCAACTTCCTGTTGGCCTCGACGACGGCCTTGATCTGGTTTCGAAGCCGGAGCTGGTCGAGGCCGTTCGCCTGGAACGACGAACGGCTGTGGTCGGTGATGGCCCAGTAGCTGAAGCCGTGCTCCTGCATCGTCTCGACGATGGACTCGATCGAGTCCCGTCCGTCGCTCCAATCGGAATGATTGTGGAGCGAGCCCCGGATGTCGGTCCACTCGATGAGGCGCGGCATGGTGCCTTCCGCCGCGGCGACAAACTCTCCCCGGTCTTCGCGGAGCTCGGGGGGAATATAGGCGAGGCCGAGCGCCTTGAAGATGTCCTCCTCGGTCCGCGCATCGAGGCGCAGTGACGGGTCGCGTGTCTCCTCGGTGCTGCGGAAGAGGCCGTATTCGTTCAGGCGCAGACCGCGTTCGATGGCGCGCTGGCGCATGACGATGTTGTGCTCCTTGCTGCCGGTGAAGTAGGCGAGGGCCGACGAATACTCGGCGTCGCCGACGACGCGGAGGTCCGCCTGGATTCCGCCGGCGAGAATGACGCTGGCCTTGGTTTCGCCCTCGGCGCTGACGCTGAGAATGCCGGGTTGCTGGACGAAGAAGCGGATGATCTCCGCGGGGTGCTTCGACGACACGAGGAAGTCGATGTCGCCGATGAGCTCCTTGCTGCGGCGCAGACTGCCGGCGGTGCTGCAACGGATGACATCCTCGTGCGCCCGGAGGTTTTCCAGGATCGGCTCGGCGGCGGCCATCGCATCGTCGAGGTGGTGCCGCGAGGCGAACTGCCGTTTGAAGGCGATGCCCTCAAGGATCTTGGCCTGCGTCTTGTCGCCGAACCCGTCGAGCTCGGCGACCTTGCCGGCCTTGCAGGAGGCTTCGAGCGAATCGACCGAATCGACGCCCAGCTCGTCGTTGAGCTTCTTCACCTTCTTCGGGCCGAGGCCGGAAATGGAGAGCAGCTCGACCAAGCCGGCGGGGATGGAGGCCTTCAGCTCGTCGTAGTAGGGCAACTGGCCCGTAGTCACGAGCTTGGTGATCTTGTCCTGCAGCGCCTCGCCGAATCCCTTGATCTCGCCCAGCCGCTTCTCGGCCACGATCTTTTCAAGCGGTTCCGTCAACCCTTCGAGCGTGCGGGCGGCATTGGTGTAGGCGCGGGTCTTGAAGGGATTCTCCCCCTTCAACTCCAGCAAAACGCCTATCTCGGCCAGTATTTCGGCCACCCGCTCTTTGGTCATGCGCCGGACAGTAGGCCGGGCGATTTCGATCGCCAGTGGAATTCACGCCGGGTTGTTCACACACGCCGGGGGCGGGGCACTTTCATGTTGCGACCACGGTCCGGCAGCCGCTTGATCGCGCCCGTCATGCGACGAGTTCAACGGCGCCCAATCGCGCTCACCATCGCCGGCTCGGACAGCGGCGGTGGCGCCGGCATCCAGGCGGACCTGAAGGTCTTCTCCGCGCTCGGCGTGCACGGCACGACGGCCATCACCTGCCTGACGGCGCAGAATCCGAAGGGCGTCCTCGGCATCCAGGCAGCCTCTCCGAAGATGGTCCGCCTGCAGATGGAGGCGGTCTTCGCGGAACTGCCGCCCAAGGCCGTGAAGACGGGACTGCTCTTCAACACGGCGATCATCCGCGAGGTCGTCCGGATGTTCTCCGGCAAAGGCATGCCTCCGCTCGTCGTCGACCCGGTGATGGTCGCCACATCGGGCGCCCGCCTGCTCAAGCCCTCCGCGATCCGCACCATGCTCGACGAATTGCTGCCCCTGGCCGCGGTCGTCACGCCAAACTTGGACGAAGCCGAGATCCTCGTGGGCCATCCCGTTCGCACCATCGAGGCTTTGCGGTCGGCCGCCGGCGAGATCCATGGCCGCTTCGGGTGCGCCGCCCTCGTTAAAGGCGGCCACCTGTCCGACGGGCGCGAGGCGGTGGACTTCTTCTACGACGGCCGGACGGAGCTGATGTTGTCGGCTCCGTTCGTGCGGGGCGTCTCGACCCACGGGACCGGTTGCACCTATTCCGCCGCCATCGCCGCGCACCTTGCCCTCGGCCACAACCTCGCCCAAGCTGTCGCGCGGGCGAAGGAAACCATCACCAACTCGATTGCCGGGAGCGTGCAAGTGGGCAAACATTGGACTTTGTCCCCGTCGTGAATCCGCGCCGAGGTCGGGATTTCCAATTTGTGAACAACAGGTCGTGCATCGTGCTGCGGAGGTTGATGGGAATTGCTCTCATCTTCGGGATGACGGCGGCGGCTTCGACAGCACGGGCGGTTTCCACGGGGGAATTCCGCTTCCGCGAAAACGGCTGGCAGTCCTACACGGAAGCCGCCGACCAGCAGGCACCGGCCGGTTGGATGGTCCTCGTGCGCCCGGGTCCGACGAATTCCCTGAGGTGGCTCTGTTCTCGCACGCTGCTCGTGAAAATGAAGGACGGCATCCCGCTCCACGACGTGATCGGGGCGACTTCGCGGCCGGCCGCGCAGCTTTTCGCCGGCGGTTGGTGGAAACTGGAGACCCTCTCGCCGCGTGAGGCGCTGGTGCTGGCCGAATGGCTCTCGCAGAACGACGCGGTCCTCGCCGTCCACCCGAACATGCGCCGGCCCGTCCGGCTCCATGCCGCCTACGCGCCGGCGCCCAACGACCGGTTTTTCCCGGATGCGGTCCATCTCGAGAACCGCAACGCCGACGGGTCCCGGGCCGGTGCCGACCTGAACATCCGCGAAGCATGGGCGGTCACGAAGGGCGAGGGCGTGACCGTGGGCGTGATCGACGACGGCATGGAACTCGCCCATCCCGACCTGATCGCGAACACCGCGGGCCAGCCGCACTTCAATTTCGTGGCCTCGAACACGAACGCGTTTCCGCAGTTTTCGCCGGACAACCACGGGACCGCGGTCGCCGGCCTGGTCGCCGCCGTGGGCAACAACACCCAGGGCGTCGTCGGGACGGCGCCCAACGCGAAGCTGGCGGCGATGCGCATCTTTTCGAACGGCGATTTCGCCGTCGACGATATGGCGATGTTCAACGTGTTCACCTACGGGAACGGGTCCATCGCCGTGCAGAACCACAGCTGGGGCTACACCGGGAACCAGCAGTTGCAGCCGGCCCAACTCGAACTGGACGGAATGACGAACGCGGCGCTCGGCGGCCGGGGCGGCAAGGGCGTCGTGCTGGTGCGCTCGGCGGGCAACGAACGGCAGTTCAGCGGGGACTCCAACAACGACGGCTACCAGACGGTTCCGCACTCGATCAGCGTCGCCGCCGTGAAACGGAACGGACGGATCACGTCCTACGGCTCGCAGGGCGCGAACATCCTCGTGTCGGCGGTCAGCGGCGACGACGATTCCGCGGAGCTTCCCACGACGGACCGGCTGGGCTCGCTCGGCTACAACAGCTCCAATCCGGGCGACGGTTCGGCCGACTACGCCTTCGGCACCACCGGCTTCAGCGGCACCTCCGCCGCCGCCCCGCAGATCTCGGGACTGGTCGCCCTCCTCCTTTCCGCCAACACCAACCTGACGTGGCGCGACGTCCAGCAGATCCTCGTCCTCTCGTCCAGGCACCAGGACCTGACCGATCCCGCGCTCATGACCAACGGCGCCGGCCTGCTTGTGGGCGTCAACGACGGATTCGGCGTGCCGGACTCGGGCTATGCGGTCGAACTCGCCTCCGCCTGGAGCAATCGCCCGCCGGCCATTTCGGTCACCGTCGTGTCGAACTTCGTCCAGGTCATCCCCGACGACGGCCTGCGTGTCGTCGTGACCAACGCCCCTTCCGGCACCATCAGCTTCGGAATGGCGCCGAGCCTCGGAGCGCAGGCGGACGCGGCCACCGCGACCGTGCCGCTGGTCTACGTCGGCAGCGCGCAGACGGCGCTCACGACCAACCTGGCGGGCAAAGGCGCGTTGATCGAACGGGGCGTGAACTTCTTCGAGGAAAAGATCCGCTTCGCGGCCGACGCCGGCGCCGCATTCGCGATCATCTTCAACAACGTCGGAACCACCGAGCGCATCACCATGGCGGCGACGGAATACTCCCGGATCCCGGCCGCGTTCATGGGC
>JAYUUX010000297.1:0-1749 GCA_043754645.1 Verrucomicrobiales bacterium
ATCGACATGGTCATGTATGGCAGCGACTATCTGCTTGGTTTGAGCACCTTCGCCCCCGACCTCTTCGCCAAACGCGATGCCGCGTGGCTGTCCGGCGACTCGTCGTTCTACGAGCTGAACGACATTCTCCAGTATCTCGGCTTCCTCGCGTTCCGTCCGCCTGTGGCGGCCTACAAACACTCCGCCGCCATGTTCCTCAAGCTACGCGGCTGGATCGGCTGCGACGACACCCATCCCAAGTCCGCCAAGCGCCCCGACTCCGACCGCGAAATCCTCGCCGACATCGTGAAACGGATCTCGTAGGCCATGGCTGCGGAACGAAAACATCGAACAACCAACATCCAACGCCGAACACGGAAGGAGGGAATGAAACGTCGCCGCATCATCATCGTCGCTGTGTTTGTCGCTGTGCTCGCGTGGGCATTGCTGTTCGTGCGCGATAAGGAGGCGGAAAACACAATCGTCATCGGAGGGTTCCGGGTTTCGGTCCTCGGTGTGGCGTCGCAAGGAAAGCCCTTCACCACCGAAAAAAAGTGGCATCCGTCGGCGAGAAAAATTCTGCCCGGCCGCTTCAAGAAATGGATCCCATCCCCCTATTCGGGGTCCGTCGTCGGCGCAAACAACCGCTCTGTCACAGTGCTCATCCAAGTATTGCCGAAACCTGGCAGTCCCGCCGCAACCTTGCCGTGGGTCGGATACAGGAGCGAATCCCTGGCGGGCGACGTGTTCGAGGTGACGGACCATGTCGAATACCCGTCCTCGCGCATCGCAAGCACGGACCGCGTGCTGATCGTGGCGTTGAATTCCTTCCCCCGCCGCGAACCGGCCTTCAACCTCAAGCTTCTCGCCAACGACGGCACCGATGTCGGAGTGCTTCGTGTGCCCAATCCCACGCCCGGACCATTCCCGGTCTGGGATCCGCATCCGTTGCCGCAGACTGCGACCAATGGGACCGTTGTCCTGACGTTAAAATCCTTAGCTAACCTTCCAAATAGCAGGCCAAGAAGGCTGCAAGACGGCCCCAACCTCGCTGTCTGGCTGTCACCGGAATACGAGCTTAAGTCATCCGACCCAAGTTGGGCCCGGGCCAAAGTTGTTTCCACGACAGCTGATGACGCCACCGGCAACAGTTACGCTCCTCTTCCTATAAGCGAGCAGGCTTGGCGAATTAGAGCTTTAGTGCGCCTTTCCAGCTCGTCTTCTTCAATACCGGTGGAAACCAAGACCTTCGAGTTCTTCATCAACCCCGCCGACGTGAAGACCAACAGCCCCGCCAAATGAAACGCGTCCTTCTCATCCTGCTCGGCATCACGCTCGTCATCAGCTTGGCGGTGGCGCTGTTGTTGGCTTCGGGCGCTCGACCGGTCCGCACGGTGATCATGGTCGGCGGGATGAAGGTGGAGTTGCTCCAAGTGCTGCCCGCCGGAAAGCAGTTCACCACCGAGAAGCCATGGCACTCCTGGGCCAAGAAGATCCTTCCGTTCCGTTACCAAAGTTGGATTCCCAACTCGTCGTCGGGCTCGTGTTCTTCCGGCACCAACAGCATCACGGTCTACCTGCTCGTCGGCAAAACGAACGGGGCCACCGTCAACCAGTTGCCTTGGGAGAGCTACCGGGCCGAGTCGCTGGATGGCGAGGTCTTCGCATCGGAGGGCGGCAGCTGCAGCTTCGGCGGCGGAATGGCGGGCGCACCCCAGATCAATGGCCTGTCCCTGCGCGCATTCCCCCGGCGTGATCCGGCGTTCATCG
>JAYUUX010000298.1:0-4306 GCA_043754645.1 Verrucomicrobiales bacterium
CCACCTTCCGGATGAAGGTTGACGAGAAGCGGCGTGTCCAAATCCCAGCCAAATGGCGGCCAGAGGAAGCTGGGATTGAACTGACTGTCGTTGAATGGAAGACGTCGCACGGGACTTGTCTTCGGGTCCTTCCTCCGGGGCGTATGGCTAAACTGATCGAGAAGATTGAGGCGATGCCTGAGGACTCTCCTGAACGCGATGAGTTGATGCGGGAGGTGGGATCCAAGTCCGAGCAGGTCACCATCGATTCGGCCGGGCGAGTAACGCTCCCCGAGGAAAAGGCCAAGGCGGTTGGAATCTCCGGCGAGGTAGTGCTCGTTGGTGTGCTGAGAGTTTTTGAGATCTGGAGTCCGGACAAGTTTGGAGCGTCGGCGATGAATTCCCAACTGGGTCCTGGCGCGTATCGGTTGATCTCGTGAGCTGCGCATGAACATGAAGCAATTGTTTGGACTCAACTGGCGTCGCGGCGAGGCGCCCTCGCCGTCGAAGCCGCCCCGCCCGCAATCGTCGATTCCGAGATTCGTCGTCGTGGGCGACATGATCCGACCTGTGCCCATGGAGGGCGTGGTGCCGCATCGCCGCGTCGGGGAGCGCCCGGCCGGGCCGCTGTTCGAGGCCCGGATCATTAAACAGCCCATCCCTCAGGGTGGAAAGCCCGCTGTTCGGTCGGAGACCGCGATGCCGGTGGATTCGAATCCGTTTTCTGCGACTCCGTCGAAGTCCGTGCGCCCGGGATTTGTTGGGCGAGTCGGGTCATTGGTCGCGTCGGTTTTCAAACGGCGCGCTCCTGCCGCACCGGCGGCGCCGTCCACGGTGCAGGCGGAGTTGCGTTTGGACGCAGTGAGGCCGCTCCGCAATGAGCTTTCGGATTCTGATTCTGAAGTGGTGGAACTGCAGGTGGTGCGACCGGTGCCGATCGTGGTTTCGGGGACCATTGGAGTTTCCGAGGACCTGTCGGCACCGGCCCGCATCTCGCAGCCGTTGCCCGTGTCGACCCGTGAAATAGCGCCGACGTCCGAGTTGACCTCGAAACCTTAACTTTGCCGGCCCATGCCTCGTGTTGGATTTCGTCCACAAACCGGTGCTCCTGAAAGAAGTCCTTTCGGCGTTGAGGCCGGTGGCGGGGGGCCGATTCGTCGACGGAACGACCGGTGGGGCTGGTCACGCGGCGGCGATCCTGGAGTCCAGTTCACCGACTGGATGGCTGTATGGGTGCGATCGCGACTCCGACGCGGTTGAGGTCGCGGCGGCGCGCCTGGCGGCGAAGTTCGCGGGTCGGTTTGAGATCCGGCATATGTCGTTCGACCAGTTGGCCGCGTGGATCCCGACTGGGTCATGCGACGGCGTCCTGCTGGACCTTGGCGTGAGTTCGCCGCAGCTGGACCGGGCGGAACGCGGTTTCAGCTTCCAGGCCGACGGGCCTTTGGACATGCGGCAGGACCGCAAGCAGAAGCTGACCGCCGCCGAGATCGTGAATACGGCTACGGCCGAAGAACTGGCGAAGATTTTTTGGGAATACGGTGACGAGCGGGATTCGCGGCGTTTCGCAAAGGCGATCGTGATGGATCGTGAAACGGCGAAGTTCCGCACGACGCTCCAACTGGCGGAGCTGGTCGAGAGACTCTCGCCGCGCGCGGGCCGAAAGGCCCATCCGGCGACACGCGTGTTCCAGGCCCTGCGGATCGCGGTCAATGACGAGATCGGCCAGTTGAACCGCGGTCTGCAGGCGGCCCTTTCAGTCCTCCGTCCCGGCGGACGCCTCGTGGTGATTACGTTTCACTCGCTCGAGGACCGGGTCGTGAAGGACTTCGGCCGCAACATGGCCCGTGACTACGAGTTCGACGGTCCCGTCGACGCACCGGGTCTCAGGCGGCCGCGGAAACCATTGTTGGGACTGGTCACGCGCAAGGCAGTCCTGCCGGACGAACAAGAGCTTGCGGAGAACCCGCGGAGCCGCAGCGCGCAGCTGCGGGTGATGGAGAAGATTTGACATGGCGAAGAATCGAAAAAGCCAGGGCGGTGAATTCCGCGCCGGACCGGTCGTCCGGGCCGCGCTCCTCTGCCTGTTTTTGGGAGGCTCCGCCATCGGCTACGTGTGGCAGACCCAGCAGGTCGCCAAGCTCGGCGTCGAACGACGCCAGAAGGAGAACGCCCTCTCCCGGATCGAGTCCGAGAACGCGCTCAAGCGACATCAATTCGACCTCCAACTCCAGCCGCGCGCCCTCGAAGACCGAGTGCGCACGTTGCGCCTCCCGATAGGGCCGCACCAGCCCGGGCAGGTCATCCATGTTTCCGAACCTGCCGGCGGTTCCATCACGCCGGCCCGTGTGAACGACGGGCTCGCTTCGACCGACGCCAAACCAAGTTTGTAGGTAGAATGGCGCTCCCGCGTCGGCTCCTGGAGGAACCGGTCGCCGCGGGGGCGCCAACGATTTTAATATGAGTCTGCCGCCCATGACCCAACGCATTGTCGCCATCTCGGCCGGCATCGCCGCGGCGCTCATGCTGCTGGTTGGCCGCCTTGTCTACATCCAGATAATCTGTGGAGACCGCATCCAGGCCCGCGCGGAACAGCAGGCGACGCTGCTTCGGAAACGCCTGCCCATGCGCGGCGACATCATCGATGCTAAAGGAGTAAAGCTCGCGACCTCCGTTCCCGCCGTCACCGTCGCGGCCGATCCGACCCTGCTTGTCGGCCGTCGCGAACAGGCCGCCCGCCTGCTCGCTCCCATATTGATGGTGGACGAAGGGGCGCTCTCCAAACGGCTTGAGATCACCGTGCGTCCCGGTTTCAAGACTAACAACGGCGTCGCGCAGCAAATCTGGCTGACCAACCAGTTCGTCCTGCTCCAGCGCAAGGTTTCGATGGAACGTTGGCAGCAGGTCACCCAGGCGATGGCCACCCTGCCGCTTCTCGTCAGCGACGAAACGTTGGCTCGGACCAATGGTGTGGGAAGACGGGCTTTGACAAATTTCTGGAACGCGGCCCGCACCCGATCGATCCAGTCGACGCCGGACCAGATCCGCACGTATCCCGGCCAGACCTTGGCCGCGCAGATCATCGGTTCCACCGGACAGGACGAACTCGCGTCAGGCGTGCTGGGGCTTGAAGCCAAGTTCGACGACCTGCTCCAAGGCCAGGCCGGATGGATGATCTCCGAGCGCGATGCCCGCCGGCACGAAATCTCCCAGTTCCGCCGGCAGGATGTGGAGGCACGCCCGGGCAACAGCCTCGTCCTGACGATCGACTCATGGGTCCAGTATCATCTCGAGACCGCCATGGCCGCCCAGATGAAGGAGCTTGGAGCCAAGGGCATCATGGGCCTCGTGATCCGGCCGAAGACGGGCAACATCCTCGCGATGGCGTCGTTGCCCTCGTTCGACCCGGCGAAGATCCGGCCCGGCGATTCGAACTTCTTCAGCAGCCGGCTCGTGACGGATCAATACGAACCCGGCTCGACCTTCAAGGTCGTGACCGTGGCCGCCGCTCTCGACGCCGGGTTGGTGCGGATGGACGACAAAATCTTCTGCGAGAATGGATCCTGGCATTACCACGGTCGCGCCCGTCCGCTGCGCGACAGCACGCCCCACGGCTGGATGACGGTGGACGAAATCCTCGCCAAGTCGTCGAACATCGGAGCCGGCAAGATCGGAGAGAAAATGGGCGGCGTCCTCATGTGCGACTACATCGAGGCGTTCGGTTTCGGCAAACGCACCGACATCCCGATTCCCGCCGAGTCCTACGGACTGGTCCACAGGCCCGATCGCACCAACTACTTCCCGTCCGGCCGCCCGATCCCCGGATGGAACGGGCTCAGCGTCGCGCAGATTCCGATGGGTCAGGGCATCGCCGTCACGCCGTTGCAGATCTCGATGGCCGTTGCCGCGATCGCCAATCGGGGGGTGTTGATGAAGCCCCGTTTGATCGACCGCATCCTCGATGCGGACGGCAACCTGATCTCCACCACTCCGGTGATTCCCGTCCGACGCGTGCTTCGCGAAGAAACGGCCGGCGCGATCGTCGAGTCCCTCAAGGGACCCGTGGCCGCGGGCGGCACCGCGACTCGGGCCCGCATGGAGAACTACTCCGTCGCCGGCAAGACCGGCACCGCCCAAAAGCCGGAGAACGGCGGCTACTCCGACACCCGGTTCTACTCCTCCTTCATCGGGTTCTTTCCGGCGAGCGATCCGGAGGTGCTCATCGCGATCATCGTGGACGAGCCGGAATACGACCGGGTCCACAAGAACCACCAGGGAGGAAGGGCCGCTGCGCCGGTGTTCTCTCAGGTCGGAACCAACGTCGCGA
>JAYUUX010000299.1:0-4232 GCA_043754645.1 Verrucomicrobiales bacterium
CGGGATAGACGGGTTCCTCATCGCCTTCGTTCGGTGCCGAGACGGCGGTCTGGATATCCTTCCGCGAACAGGTGCAGGGATAGACCAGGTCGGCGCGGATGAGTTGCTCGAGGGCCTCGCGATAGAAACTCATCCGCTCGCTCTGGAGGTAGGGCGCGCGTGGTCCCCCGATGTCTGGTCCCTCGTCCCAATCGAGTCCGAACCACTTTAGGTCATCGATGGCCGCTGCGGCGAACTCGGGTTGGCAGCGGGGCGCGTCCAGATCTTCCATTCGGAAGATGAGCTTGCCCCCAGCGGCTCGGGCGCGCTGGTGGGCGATCCGAAATGTGCGCGCGTGACCCAGATGGAGATACCCGGTCGGTGACGGCGCAATGCGACCGACGTAGGGCTTGTTGGGCGATGACGGCATGTCAGAAGGGAGCGGTCGGATTCTCCTCCAGCCACGCTCGGAGTCCGGGCAGGGATCCTCCCAGCAACGCCTCCAATCGGCCACATGTCATCGAGGTATCCGGCGATCGTGGCGGACCTTGGTAGTCTCGCATGGAGCTGGATTGGAGGATCGAGTCATTTTTCCCCCAACGTTCCAGAAGTAGCTTTCCGATTTGGAAGCGCGAGAGCCGTTCGCCGCCGCAGAGGTGAAAAATGCCCCGCGGAAGCTCACCGAGGTCAGCCAATTTCCAAAAGACGCCGGCGGTCATTTCGGCGGCGGCGGGACAGCGGAACTCGTCGTCGAACAGTTTCATTGCCGTTCCGCTTTCAACCGACCGACGGAGCTCCTCGTTGAACCCGCGATCGCCGGTGGGTGAACAACCGCCGTTCAATGAGAGGCGGAAGACGGCGTTTCGCCGATGGGCGAGCACGTGCCTCTCGGCGTCCACTTTGGTGCGGCCGTAGAATGTCAGAGGATTCACTTCGGCGGTTTCGGGGTAGGCGCCGGCCTTTCCGTCGAAGACCAAGTCTGTTGAAAGGAACCAGACCGGGGTCTCTCCGGCGATGTCGCAGAGTATGCGGGTGGACTCGACGTTGACCTGCTGGGCGAGGGTGGGATTGGCGTCGCAGGCCGCGCTCTTCGAGATGGCGGCGCAGTGGATGATCAGCGATGGCCGGGTCCGTTTGAAGGCTGCACGAATCTCGTGGTGATCGGTCAGATCCAGGTTGGCGCGGGTCCAGGCGTGGGTGGTCCACTTGCTCGAATGCCACGCGGATTGGCGGGCGAGGGAGCTGCCGATCAGCCCGCCCGCTCCGGTGATCCAGAGGTTTTTGGTCTCGAGTTCGTTCACGCCTCGAGTTTAGGAATCCAGTCCACCGGAGAGAAGCTTGGACAGAGTCCTGCGGCGATGATCCGATCTGGAGTCATGAATCGATCTGCGATGTGTCGGATTGCCGGTGTGATGGCCATTGGGGCCCCGCAGTTGGGCTCGGCGGCGACCTTGTATGACGGGAGTGTCGGGAACTTGCCCTCGGACCAGTCTTTGGCCTACGAGGCAAATCCGTCTCCAGGATCCGCGGTGCAAACACAGATCGGGACCGGAGTTCGCCTGAACACGACGGCTTCCACGACTGACATGGCCGGATACTTCGGAATCTTCGGCGCCAATCCGGCAGTGCCGGTGATGGACCGGGCGATTGGATTCACGGTCACCTTCGACCTGAAGCTGATCTCCGAATCCCACGGGAATGCCAACCGTGCCGGGCTGAGCGTGATCGCGTTGGGAAGCGACAAAAAGGGAATCGAGCTCGGCTTTTGGACCAATGAAATCTGGGCGCAGTCCGATTCGCCGATCTTTACCCACGCTGAAGGAGCGGCGTTCAATACGACGGCGGCCCTTATCCGTTATGATCTGATCATTTCCGGCAACTCCTACACGTTGATGCAGGGGGCTTCGACGATCCTGACCGGCGCCGTGCGGGACTACTCGGCGATTGGATTCTTTCCATACACGCAGCAGAACTTCCTGTTCGTCGGCGATGACACCACGTCCGCTGCCGGCTCGTATGACTTCGCCTATCTGGCCGTCACGGCTGTGCCTGAACCGGGAACGTTCGGCCTGCTGCTCGGCGGTTTCGGAGTCTTCGCGGGTGCTGCTTGGCGGCAGCGGCGTGCTACTCGCTGAAGCGGAATTGGCAGCTCACGGGGAAATGATCGCTGGGGAACTGGCCGTCGCGTGAGAAAGTATTGATCTCGGTCCAGATGGGCTTCACCGGCCCGCGGTAGGTAACCCAGTCGATGCGGTCATCGGCTTCCCGGGGACCCTTGAAGTTGTGGAACGTGGCAACTTCCTTGCCTCGACGCTCGGTCGCCTTGGGCCACGAATCGATCAGGACCCCGTCGCCAAGGAGGATTTCGTAGGCCGGATTCCTTCCAGCGGAGGCGTTGAAGTCTCCGATCACGAACACAGGCAGAGTGGTTTTCAGAGCTTCGACCCTCGACCGGATCAGCGCAGAGCTGTTGGTCCGTGCCGCTTGGGACATGTGATCAAAATGGGTGTTGAAAACGTAGAACTCCCGTCCGGATCCGCGGTCGGCGAAGCGGGCCCAGGTCACCATTCGTGGAAGGGAGCTGTTCCATGACTTCGAACCGATCAAGGCGGGGGTTTCCGAGAGCCAGAAGTGGTCATACTCCCGTGCGATCAGCCGGTTTTTTCGGTAGAAAATCGCCGAGAACTCGCCGCGGCTCCCGCCCTCGCGGCCAACGCCGATATAGGCGTAGTCGGGTTGATCTTCCGCGATGTTGTCGAGTTGTCCGTAGAGCCCTTCCTGGGTGCCGATGACGTCCGGCTTCGTTGTGTCCAGCAACGCCTTGACGACCGGGCGACGCTCAGGCCACGAGTTGGGTTTGGAGTTGCTGGCGAAACGGAGGTTGAACGTCATTACGTTCAATTCATTGGTCGCGCCGGTCAACGATTGGGCCACCATGAGCAGGGCGAGAGTCAGGACTTGGATCGAGCGCATGGAATGAGCATGAGGGGGCTAGGTTCGTTTGACAATCCGCCCTCGGCTCCTAGTTTTCATTCGCATGAAACGCCTGTTCTTCCTGTTTGCCGTCTTGGCAACCCTTCCCGTGCTTGCCCAATCCATGAAGTCCCTCCACGACATCCCGCTGAAAACCATCGAAGGCAAAGACACCTCGCTCAAAGCTTTCGAAGGTAAGGTTGTCCTGCTCGTCAATGTGGCTTCCAAGTGCGGCTACACTCGTCAATACAAAGGCCTCGAAGCCCTCTACCAGAAATACAAGGCCAAGGGTGTCGTTGTGGTTGGGGTTCCCTCGAATGATTTCGGCGGCCAAGAGCCGGGAACAGCGACTGAGATCGTGGATTTCTGTCAGAAGAACTTCGGCGTTTCGTTCCCGCTCATGGCCAAGTCCGCCGTCCTCGGAGCCGACAAACATCCGCTTTTCGCCGCCATGACCGGAAAGGAGTCACCGTTTCCGGGAGACGTGAAGTGGAATTTCAGCAAGTTCGTGATCGGTAAGGACGGCAAGCTGGCGGCCCGATTTGCCAGCGGAACCGAGCCTGAGTCCGCCGAACTGTCCGCGGCCATCGACTCTGCCCTCAAAGCTGGGAAGTGAGTTTGGCTGCGAAAGCCTGATTTCTTCGGAAAACAAGAAGCCCCCGGGTTACCCCGGGGGCTTCGAGCGTCTGGACAAAACCGCTTCTCAGTGCTGGCCGAGCAGCCACCACAGGAACGCCAGCAGCGATGCCAGATAGATTGCCCCCGTTTTCATCTGCCCCAATACGACGTCGTGAGGCGACTCGGACTGGACTCGGATGGAGACCGGAAGCGGTCCATAGGTTTTTGTATGGGTTTCTGTTTTCGTTTTGAAGGTGTTCACGAGTTTGGGAATTTTTGGTGAGCGGGTCTGGCTGTTTCAGTTCCGGATTTTTTCCGCGATCGCCTAGTTTTGTGACGACAAACAATGTCTTACTACAGGACATAACAGAGAGCAAGGACATTTTTATGGCCTTTGGTGAATTATGAATGCCCATCATTTAGGCATTCAGTTTGATAAGACGTTAAGGACCGCCCAAGAAGGTATTGTTCGGGGATGGCATCCTGGCTTTCAGCTCTTTGTGGCCAAAAACGACGAAAGCCTCCTGGATTTAGGGATTGGAAACTCCTCGCTCGGGCGACCTATGGACAGGGGCTCTGTTGGCTTCTGGTTCTCCTCGGGGAAGCCAGTAACCGCAGTGGCCGTCGCGCAGCTCGTCGAGGAGGGTCGGTTGGGTTGGGAT
>JAYUUX010000300.1:0-3286 GCA_043754645.1 Verrucomicrobiales bacterium
CTGTTCGGCGCGCAGGTCGCGTATGCCTTCCAGAACCGGAGGGCCTATCTGCACGAGCGGCTCGCCGATTCGGTCAACCATGTCACGCGCGAGTTCATCGCGCTGCGCCTTATGACCACGGTCGCGCGCAGTTTCGACGCCGGGAAAGCTCCCCCGGCCTTGACCGAACTCTCCGACCAACTCGCCGTGCCCAGCCGGCTGCTATTGCGCATCATCCAGCCGTTGATGAAGTCGGGTCTCATCGTTGAAGTCAGGAACACCATCAGCGCCTACGCTCCTGGCCGCCCGCTCGAATCGATCTCCTACAGCGACATCCTCCAGTCCATCCGCAGCGCCTCCGGCCAGAACCTCGCGACCCGCGAAGGCCCGGAACGCGAGAAGGTGCAGCATGAACTGGATCGGATTCGTGAAGCCGAGGCCCAGGCGGCCGCGGGTGTCACGCTCGCGTCGGTCGTCCGCTCGTAGCCTTCGCCCGAAACGCGAAGCGGCCGGCGAATCGCTCCGCCGGCCGCCCGTTCAACGGATCCACCGTGCAGTCCGGATCTATTTCTTCTCGGTCGAAGCGCCTTCCTTGTAGCCCAGAAGAAAGGCCCGGCGTTGCTCCGCGAAGGACTTGATGCTCGTGGACGGTCCGCCGGGTCCGAACGACGGTTGGGCGGGGGCGCTGGCGGAATCGTCCTTCAGGCTGTTGAGGAAGGCTTCGGTGGAATCCAGCTTCCGGGTGTCGATCTTCACGGAGTCGGCGATGAGGGCGAAGTTCTTCTCGGCCATCGGACCAAGCTTCGACCAGTCGAGCCACTTGTCGGCGATGTCGCGGACATGACCGAGGTAACGCTGTTTGAGCGCTGGCACGGCGAGGAGTTTCGAGAGCAGCGGTTTGCCGGCATCGTTCGCCGCCACGAGGGGATCCAGCTTGAAGCCGGCCCCGCCGCCGCCGCCGCCGCCCATCATCCCGGGACGTTGGCCCGGGCCGGGAGCGCCGCCCGGTCCGCCGGGACCGCCTGCCTGACCGGGAGGTTGACCGGGGGGATTTTGGCCCTGGCCGGGACCCGCACCAGGACCACCGGGTCCGCCGAACTGGCCGCCGCCGCGACGTCCCCCGCCCGGGCCGCCGCCGGAGCGGGCGAAGGTCTCGTTGATGTCGCCCGGGACGATGTGGAACTTGCCCTTCTCATCGAGGTAGATGCCGTAGTCGCTGGCGCGGGTCCAATAGCCGTCGCTGTTGATGAGGGCGTTTTCCAGCGCGAGGAACTTGAGGGCGCCGTCAACGTCGAGCATCGGGGCGAGGGCGGCCTCCAGCTTGTCGGGCGGAGTCTGGGTCAACGTCTTGGTCAGCTTGGCGAGCGCCTGCCAGGCCTTGGGATCTTCCTTGGTCTTGAGTTCGTAGATCTTCGCGTAGGCCGAAGCGTCCTCGCCGAGATAGCCGAGTCCGCCGCGCCCGTTCGGGCTGCCAGGCACCTTCCAGCGCGCGCCTTTGCCCGAGCCGAAGTTCGCCATCGTGAAGTCCTTGTTGAACTGCTCCTGGCTGACGTAAACGCCCCAGTATTCACCGTTGATGACCACGCGGACGAAGTTGGCCTTGGGCGTCGGAATATATTCACGGGCCACGGCGCTGTAGAGCACGCCCCGCTGGAGGGAAGCGTCGCCGTTGGCGTTCATCAGATTCAACGTCCGGTAGCCTCCGAGGCTCTGCTCCTTGTCCACGAGATCGAGGGCGACGTTGAGCGAGCGCTTCTGGCCGTCGCCGACCGAGAAATAGGAGGATGCTCCGCGGAAATGGACGCCGACGTTCTTGTAGACCTTCCCGTCGACCGTGAGCTTGGCCGGCACTTCGACGTCGGTCTTGTTGAAGTCGACCAACTCCTTCTCCCAGTCGGAGTTCTCAAACTCGAAGAACAACGTGCGAAGCGTGGCAATGTCGTAGAACGGCGCCGAGCCCGCGCTCTTCACGTCCGCCGGGGACATCCTGGGGCCGGGCACCGCCGGCTGCGCCGGACCGCCGCGGCGGCCCGGTCCGCGCTGGGGCGCGTTCGCACGTTGTTTCACCACGCTTTCACGGGCGGCCTTCCGCTCCTCGGCGTTCAGCCACTTGTCGCCGTTCTTGTCGAACTGGTCGACGAGCTTGATCTCCTGCCCACCGGGTGGGCCGCCCATTCCACCGGGACCGCCGGGTCCACCTCCGAAACCCTGTGGCGGACCCCCGAGCGGAGGATTGCCGGGTGCTTGGGCGTGGAGGGAAATCGCCGCGGCGATGCTCAACGAAAGAGCGGCGGCGCGGATGACGGCGTGGGTTGGTTTCATGTCGGGGATGGTTTTAGAGATGGCCTGGCCGGGCTGGCGCCCGGGTGTTGGCCGGAGCCGTGTCGGCCGATTGGTTGTTCAAGAAGACCGGCCCGACGGACAACGGTTACGCTTTGGTTAAATCTTGCGCCGCTTGCCAATACACACGGCCTGTCTGCTTCTACCACGGCAGGCGATCCAGCCACCTCAGAAGCAGCCGAAGCGGCTACAGTCGGGATACCGGCTCAACGTCCAGTTCCTCCGGCTTTGGCACCGCGACGAAAACCTCGCGGCGCATTCGCCAGACGACTCCCATCGAGAAGACGACGTAGTAGCCGGCGGTCAGACCGAAGAGCGCGAGTGTCAGCGGACTGGCCACCAGGTTTTGCGGCGACCAATGCGGCCGGTCCGAAGTCATGTTCAGGATGACGAAACGATAAAGGAGGCGTCCGACGAAGAGGACGGAAATGCCGCCGCCGAGGAGGGTGTTTGGCGTGTAGAAGGAACCGGTGTCCGTCCGTTCGAAGCGGGAGAGTCGGATTCCGACGAACCCCAATCCCGCGCCGATGGCCACACCCGCCGCCAGACCCAGCAGCGACGTTGGTCGGCCGAACGACACCGCACCGATAAACGCGATGGTGGCGAGGAACATCGTTCCATAGGCCATCAGCCGCACCGGCCGATACGGTTGCCGCCCGACGTTCTTGCGGAAGCGCCGGTAAACCCGCCACGCAATCAATGGCGTCAGCAGGACGGGGATGAGCTGGGACGAGGTCATGGTGAAATCAGAAACCCGAAGGCCAAAGAACGAAGGAAACAGACAAAGTCACAAGCCCGATCCGAGCGACAGGTGCGGAGCACCGAAAGAAAGTAGCCCACGGCGTGAGCCGTGGGTTGGGTGGAACAGAGCGACGAGCCCCGGAGGGGCGAAAGAAAGCGTGCCGTGAATTGACGCCGAAGGAATCTGCCGCCCCTGCCGGGGCTTCTCAGACGAGACATGGCAACC
>JAYUUX010000301.1:0-3148 GCA_043754645.1 Verrucomicrobiales bacterium
GTCATTGACTAGGCCCGCGCCGTCCCATGGTTTGCCGGAATCGTCCTTCACGCGGGAGAAGGTGTCGTAGCTGATGAGCGTGCCGAGGCTGTGGGCCACGACGACGTCGGGCTGGAACTCCGCGATGGCCTTGGCGATGCGATGGCGCGTCTCGGTGCGCAGGTCGCCGTTCTCGGCCCATTGCGCGACCATTCCAGCGGTCCAGCGCAGCGCATCCGACACGCCGCCGATTCCGCGACGGCCTCCGAAAAGGTCGCTGAAGAAGCTGCTGACGCCGCTCCAGCCCATCCGCAGGAACGCCTCCGCGTAGGTCAGCACGTTGTGCGGCGACTGGTCGAAGAGGTCGTCGTATTCGAGGAACTTGAGCTGCGGCTGAAGCGTCGGGTTTGCGGCCGTCAGCTGGACGGTCAACGCCTTCGACCAACCGGGCCGGAGATTTTGGTCCACGTCGCCGTGGCCCACTCCATGGATGCAGAGGATGCGGATCTCGTTTCCGGCCGAGGCCGCGCCGAAATCGCGCTTCTTGGGCTGTGCGTGTCGCGTGTTCCAGACCGAGCGCTGCACCGCTTCCCTCAAGGCCGGCGGGAGAGAGGCGAGATCGGTGGACGGGACGATGCCCATGTCGGAAGAGTCGTTGGTCTGCATGCGGTGGGTGGGTTGAAGGCTTCTTGGCTGGAGGTGGAAGAAGGCTGGCGACTGTCAGCGGGTGGATTTCTTGGCCGTGCGTTTGATTTTGGCGGGACTCTTGGTGGCGGAAGCTGCTTCGCGTCCAACCGCTGTTTCGGGGGCGTCTTCCTGAGTGAGCTCGATCGTGAACTGCGCGACGGGGACACCCGAGTCCAGGGCTCGGGACACTTCGATCAAGCGCCAGCGGGGCTTGAGCGTTTCCCATTCTTCGACGAACAGGTCGAACTCGGCCGCCGACTTCTTCGAGAGCGGGAACACGAGGAGCTTCGTCTTTGTTTCCTTCTTCACGGTGATGACGCCGATCTTGGCACCGCTGGATTCGACGTCCGATCCGACATCGGCGACGGCCCAGCCTTTCGGGAGCTGCGCCAAGTCCTGGAGCATCAGCTTGAATTCGGCGTCGGTCTCGGCCGAAAGGGGGACGACAAGAATTTTGGTCATGGCGTGAGAGGGTCGGGGTTCGTGTTACTTGATCTTCATCTGCTTCACGAAGAGATCGAGCTTTGCCCGGGTGATCTCGTCGCTGCCGACGAGCGCATCTTCCAAATCGGAACGGAGCTTGGCCGCGTTGGTGGGCTTGGCAGGGGTTTCACTGATTAGCCCGGTCTTGGCCGCCATGTCCCACGCGGCCTTGAGCTTCTCTGCATCGGCCTCGGCGATGAACTTGCGGGCGATGGACTGGCTGGTGCGGTGTTGGGCGAGGCGGCCGCTCAGGATGTCGAAGTCGTTCTTCACGGACTCCGCCGATCCGGGACCGGTCGCGGCCCTGCCGGTGGCGAAGACCTGGTTGAGCCGCATCGGCGCAGCGGCGCCCGTGCCCGCGGCGGAGAAGGCCGGGACAAAAAGGGAGCCGCTGGAGAACTCCATCTTCGAGAGGACCGGATAGGCCTTCTTGCGCGGCGTTCCATCGGGATTTCGCCCCGGCATGATGACGCCTTCGAAGCGGGTGTAGCCCACGTGCGCCGTGGATTCGGTGCCGGCGGCGGTGCTGGCCTCGACGTTGACGCCCGTCGTCGTGGCGAAGACGACGGCGTTCGGCGCTTTGCAGCCCGTGGCAAACAGCGCGGCCACGAGCCCGGCCGACATGGTTGGCAGGAGTTTCATGGCGGCGCCTCAGCGGCTGTTCAGGAGCCCGTTGGTCGAGGCGCTCACGGCGGCGTCGCCCGTGGCGAAGACCTGCTGGAGCTGGATGCCGGAGAACCACCCGTTGGTCAGGCTGATCGCGGCGTAGACCGAAGCGACGTCGCTTTCCGGTTTCGTCGGATCGACCGGGATGATCGCGCCCTCGAAGCGTTTGTAGCCGAACATGAGGTTGTTCGGCGT
Source organism: Verrucomicrobiales bacterium (assembly GCA_043754645.1). Classification (GTDB taxonomy): domain Bacteria; phylum Verrucomicrobiota; class Verrucomicrobiia; order Limisphaerales; family CANJSG01; genus CANJSG01. The sequence continues at coordinate 2,011 of JAYUUX010000301.1, forward strand.
GTTGCCCGTGGCGCTCGCGTGCAGGCCGACCTTCGTGTAGGTCGTGAACACCAGGGCGTCGCTGTGGCAGCCGGTGCCGACGAGGGCGAAGCAGGCCAGGGGAATGAACGGCAGGAGTCGATTCTTCATGGGGCAGGAGTGTCGTTTGGGTTGGTTTGAATCCGGGAAAGGCCGCCTTCCAGCGGCCGTCGGCTGGAGAAATCGATCAGGAAGGTTCCCTCCGCATCGGGCCGTGCGATCACCAGCGTCTGTCGGCTATATCCGAGGTCGAACGACGTCGCCGCCGGATGCCAGGTGGCCCCGAGCCCGAGCTTGCTCCCGCCGACGAACTGCACCGCGCCGGTTGGCAAATGGCTGGCGCGATAAAACCAGCCCGCGTGATGCACCACGCCCGACCGGCTCCATGTCCAGGCCAACGGCGGAGTAAAACGGGCGGAAGCGGCCGGCCGGCCGGAACGAATGTTTGCAGAAGCCGGGGCGGTGGAAACGGTCGTGGATTCGAGGCCCGCATGGAATCCCGGCCATCCGCCGCCGAGCCTGAGATCCAATCCACCGACCACGCGGTGGTCGACACCGCTCCGCTCCGCGGCATAGCCCATCGAAAGCTCGCGCCCGGGCAGCCGCAAACTGCAGCCGCCGCCGACCAGTGGCAGGAGCATGAGCAAAAGCGTCAACTCCTGGAGGGACGACGGACGATCCTTGATGTGCGCGTTGGCCATGCTCGCTCTCCGCAGCCGGGAACCACTTACCCCAGCGAGTCCTTTTCCGTGCTCTGGCGTAAGTCCGCCGCTCGGACGATGCAAGGAGTTTGTGTCCGCAGCCCTTCTTCCTCCTCGTCCTCCTCCTCGTCTTCGTCTCAGAAAACAAGAGACGAGGAGGAGACACTTCCAACTGTTCAGCGTCCTTGGCCGACAATCTCCCAACCAAACCGGGCGATCATCGCTCCAACCACCGCGAGGAAGAACCAGCGGATGAAGCGGTTGCCCTTGAGGATCGCGAGCCGCGTCCCGACGAGGGAACCGAGCACGTTGCACACGCCCATCGGCAGCGCGTAGGCGTAGAGGATGTGGTCCGTCGCGGCGAAGTAGAGCACGGCGGAAAGGTTGGTCGCGAAGTTGATCACCTTGGCGCTGGCCGA
>JAYUUX010000302.1:0-3092 GCA_043754645.1 Verrucomicrobiales bacterium
CCCCCTGAAATTGATCCTGATTCTATGGCAAAAGTGATTGCTGAAATGCTCGTCGAGTCCGTGACGATGGAGCTGCCGGACGTGAAGACCGTCCGCTTCCAGTGGCCCGAGGGCTACGATCCCGGCGAGTTCAAGACCGGCCAGTTCATCACCGTCTACTGGCCGCATAAGCAGAAATACAAACGCGCCTACTCCCTCAGCTCCTGCGCCCTGGACAAGGGCGCCTACGAGGTGACGATCAAGCGCGACGGCAAGATGGGCACCAGCGTCGTCGACTGGCTCGAAGCGGGCGACAAGATGTTCGTCATCCCTCCCGTCGGCAAGTTCCTCCCCGTCTTCGATCCCCCCGGCAAACATCTTATCTGCGTGGCCGGCGGTTCCGGCGTGACACCGTTCCGCGGCTTCGTGCGAGAGGCGACGGCCAAGAACCTGAACACGAAGATCACGGTCCTCTACACGGTGAAGACCACCCGCGACATCATCTTCGAGAAGGAGTTCCGCGAGCTGGAAGCCAAGAACCCCAACTTCAACTTCCACGTCACCTGCACCCGCTTGACGCCGGAGGATCCGTGGACCGGCCGCCGCGGCCGCATCACGCCCGAATGGGTGAAGAGCTATGTGGAGACGGCCGCCAACACCGTCTTCTACGCGTGCGGCACCAACGAGATGGTCAACGCCATCGAGCACCTCGTCATCCACGACCTGGGCCTGCCCAAGGAACAGATGAAGCTGGAGAAGTGGGGCTAAGCCCGACTTGATTTCACGCAACCGGCGCCAAGGCTTGCCCCACAAGCCGGCGCCGGTTTTCTTATGCCCATGCGAGACACCCTCTTCCTCCTCAAGCACGACTTCCCCGACGGCCCCAGCGCTCCCTACTACTGCCCGGAATGCGCCTTGATCTCGGGTGTGCTCCACTACTACCCGAAGCTCCGGCACCACGTGGACGTCCGCTACGTCGACTTTCCCCGGCCACGCCCCGAAGTCATCGCCCTCGTCGGTGAAGCCAATCAGGGCTGCCCAGTTCTCGTCTTGGGCGACAAAGCTCCCGCAGCGGTTGAAGGCGTCGAGATCCGTAGCTTCAACGGCCGCCGGTTCATCAGCGGCGCGGAGGAGATTGGGAACTATTTCTCCTCGGCCTATGGGACGGGAAGGCCGCACTGAGGAACAGCCATGGGAGTTGCCAAGCGCACCATCCAGCGTCTGAAAGCCGAACTCGGAAACTCGTTCCGACTTTCGCACACCCCCGTTGGCTCGAATAGCTCGGTTCTGAGGACCCACGCTTGCGGGCAACTCATCCTTATGTTGGCGGCCGGAATGATACTGGATGGAGGCTTTTCACAGGGGATCGTCGCGTTTGCCTCCCTCGCCTACTGGGCGATGGTCGCTCCAGTTTTCTTTCGCTGGTCCACACCAACCCGTTTTGACACTTGGGTGGTCCGCTACGGCTTCGTCACTGCCATTCTGGTCATTACTCCCCTCTGCGCGTGGCTTAGATCCGTTTTCTGGCGATGACATTGGGGGAAATCCTACCTCATCCCACCTTCAAGCCTGCAAAGATGAATCGGGGTTGAACCTTCGCTGCGACGTCGCCACCGTCGACTGCAGACATGCTCAAGCGCACACCCCTCTTCGCCGCCCACCAGAAGCTTGGCGGCAAGCTCATCGAATTCGGCGGCTGGGAAATGCCCGTCCAGTATTCCTCCATCACGGACGAGCACCTTTGCGTCCGACGGTCGGCCGGCATCTTCGACATCTGTCACATGGGCGAGGCATTGGTGACGGGGCCTGGAGCCGAAGCCTTCCTCAACGAGACGCTGACCAACGACGTCAGCAAGCTGACCGTCGGCTTGGGGCAATACAGCCAGATGTGCAATGAGCGCGGCGGAACGATCGACGACCTCTACGTCTACCGCATCGCGCCGATGGAGTTCCTGTTGATCATCAATGCCAGCCGTATCGACGTGGATGTCGCCTGGTTGCAGGAGCGCATCTGCCAATCGCAGCATCGCTCGGGCGTGATCTTCGAGAACGCCTCCGACCGTCTCGGCGCGGTGGCGATCCAGGGCCCGCGAGTGGTCGAGTTCATCAACCAGCTTTTCCCCGGCGGCGCGCTCGCCGGGATCACCGGCGTCCAGGCTTCCGAATTGAAGAAGAACCAGATCGGCGCGTGGTCGTTCGCCGGTCAGAAGGTTTGGGTGGCCCGCACGGGTTATTCGGGCGAAGACGGCTACGAAGTGGTCGCACCGGCCTCGGTGATCGAGGACGTTTGGACCAAGTCACTCGCGCTCGGCCACACGGTCTGCATCCAGCCGTGCGGATTGGGCGCGCGCGATACGCTCCGCACGGAAGTCTGCTACCCGCTCTACGGCCACGAACTGGATGAGAATACCTCTCCGATCGAGGCGGGCGTGGGTTTCTTTGTCGCTTTGGACAAGGGCGAATTCGTCGGACGGAGCGTTCTGGCCGAGCAGAAGGCAAAGGGCGCGGCCAAGAAATCCATTGCGTTCAAGATGACCGGCGCCGCTCCGCCGCCGCGTCCGGGTTACGCCATTTTCATCAACGGTGCCAAGGCCGGCGACGTGGTCAGCGGAACGCAGAGCCCGACGTTGAACTGCGGCATCGGCTTGGGCTTCGTCCCGCCCGCATTGGCCGAGATTGGCGCCAAGATCGAGATCGAGATCCGGGGACGGAAATTCCCGGCGGAGATCGTGAAGAAGCCGATCTTTCGTAAAGCCTGATTGACCCGCCCTAAGCCGCCTTACAACACTCCTCCCAGAATATGAGCCAAGTCCTTCCCGAGTTGAAGTATGCCAAGTCCCACGAGTGGGCCCGTATCAGCGGCGACACCGCCACCGTGGGCATCACCGACCACGCACAGCATGAGCTGACCGACGTGGTCTTCGTCGAACTGCCCGCCGCCGGTCGCACGGTGAAGGCAGGCGAAGCCTGCGCCGTCGTCGAATCAGTGAAGACCGCGAGCGACATCTACTCGCCTGTGAGCGGGGAGATCATCGAAGTGAACAACGCGGTTTCGTCCAATCCGGCGCTGGTGAACACCGAGCCCTACACCGGCGGCTGGTTCTACAAGATCA
>JAYUUX010000303.1:0-5262 GCA_043754645.1 Verrucomicrobiales bacterium
TGTGAAGCAGTGGAAGGGATTGCCGGAGCGGAGCGAACAACCCAGTTGCGGAGTGGCAATCAGCAGACGACACGACACCGTCGGCAGCCCAGCCGAATACCATTCGGCGATACGGCAGGTTGCCAACCTGCGCTACGCAAGATTGGGAGATCAGGGCCGAGCGGCAGCTCGGCCCCACCATCGATCGGTAGGGCGGCGTTGCTGCGCCGCCCCATCTTCCCGCAAGGACCAGCGCAGCGCCGTCCTGTGAGCTTTGTCAGATGCCAATTGGTGACAGCTCGGAAACCGGTGTGTTAAAGCGAACACATGCCTTTCAAATTCCGAGACCTGTTTGGAAAAGGAGCCAGGCAAACCCCGGCGAGCGACCAAGCAGCGGGTGAAGAGATCCCTTTCTTTAGGTATGGCAGAGACCCGAAGTGTGACCCGGAGATCGCCCACACGATCGTGGAGCTGATCGAAACGGTGGCCAGCGATTTCAAGGATGACAGTTGGTATTGGGATTCGTTCGACAAGCGGATCGACCAGAAGAGGAAGAAGAACTACCGGGCGAAGGTGAACCCCGCCCATCTGGACGAAGCCTGGGAACTGTTGAAGGCAAAAACGTGGCTCAGCCTTCAAAATGTAAACGCGCAAAAGAAGATCAGCACGTTGGAGCCTCTCGACGGTTTGCAGAACGTCGAAAATCTGATCCTCAGCGAGAACGCCGTCTCCGACATCTCCGTTCTGGCGGGGATGACCCAGCTCAAGAAACTGCACCTGACTTCCAACCGCGTGCAAGACATGTCGGCCCTCTCAGCGTGTCAGCTCCTGCGCAATCTGGAGATCGGAGACAACCCGGTGAAGAGCTTGGCACCGCTGGAGAATCTTCCGCAGCTAGCTTCGCTAATGCTTTCGCGGGACCAGTTGCCGGCTCTCTACCAATGCAAAGCATTGCCGACTCTGCGCAGTCTGAGACTTTGGGGAGAGTTCAAGGAAAGCGATCCGGCTCCTGATTTTCGGAAGTTTCCGGAAATGCCGGAACTGCGGTCGTTGCAGACGGACGGTGTGCAGGATCTGGTCGGGATAGAGCGATTCTCCCAATTGAGTGCCATCGACCTTTGGGGAGATTCGGCTGGCGCCAGCTTCGGGTTGGATTGCCTCGCTCGGCTGGGCGGATTGATGGACATCACGGTCCGTTCCTACGGCGATCTGGACGTTTCTCCTCTCGCAGCATGCCTGCGCCTCCGCTTCTTGAATTTCATGGCGGCCACTTTGACCGGTCTGAATGCCCTGAAGCGACTACCAGTGCTCCACGAAGTTCTGATCTCCGAAGGACGCACGGAGCACGATGCCATGGAAGCAAACTCCCTCCGGGACGGACTGTCGTCATGGGACACGGAGTTCGCGGCCGATGTTCCTCGTCCATCGCCTAACTTTGAGATTGAGATCGTGTCGCAGGTGCAGTTTGACCGCTTCGATTCGAAGCAGGCTTTCGGCATCGACCCGACCGAACTGGATGACGTGCTCTTGCGCCACGAAAGGGACTGGCTGCTTGGACGAATCGAGGATGCGCTGCAGGTCGATCTGACTCCAGAAGAGGACTTCGTCGTGCCAACGGAAAACCGCGACGCCAGATCGCACACCGTCGTCATCTTGTCGCTGAAAGCCTACGAGTCCGTCCGGTCTATCGTAGCAGCGATCCAAGCCCAGCTTTGCTCCTCGAAAAAGGACTGGATCATCTACTTCCAAGCGTTGCCCGACGAAGGCCCGGACGCGGACGAACTGCCGAAGAACGTGAAGAACTTCACCGCCTGGATCTACCCGGAAAAAATCGTCGCCACAAAGACCGACGCGGCGGTGATTTCGCGGCTCCTAGTGCCTTGATGCTCGCCGGCCAGGAAAGCATCCCAGACGGCATCCTGTTCACCAGAATGCGCCCGAAGTGACGAGACGCCCCGCGCGATCGCGGTGCGGAGATCAGGGCCGAGCGGCAGCTCGGCCCCACCAGTGATCGGTAGGGCCGCGCTGCTGCGCCGCCCGATATTTCCTCACAGCAGAACCGCCGAGTCCGTGTCGAGGAACAGCGTGCAGTGCGGCTGTGTGCGGAGGTAGGACGCGGGGCAGCTTTCGGAGATCGGTCCTTTCAACAGGTTCTTCACCGGCTCGGATTTCCGCTTCTCGGGCGCGACGCAGAGCATGCGTTTGGCGGTGCAGAGCGCGGGAACGGTGAGGGTGAAGGCGTAGGGATTGACCGCCTCCAGGCTGGGGAAATGGCCTTCCTTCACCTGCTGCATCTTGCAGGCGTCGTCGAGCTTCACGAGCTTGATGAGGTGAGGGTCCTTGAAGTCGGCGACCGGCGGATCGTTGAAGGCGATGTGGCCATTCTCGCCGACGCCGAGGCAGCAGAGGTCGATGGGCTGGGCCTTGAGCAACGCGGTGTAGCGAGCGACTTCGTCGAGCGGCTCGTCAACGTCGCCCTCGATGAAGTTGAAGACCTTAGGCGTGACGCGGCTGAGGACCTTCTCGCGCATGTAGAAGCGGAAGCTGGCTTTGTGGTCCCGGCTTATGCCGAGGTATTCGTCCATGTGGAACAGGGTGACCTTGCTCCAGTCGATGCCGCCGAGCTTGATGAGTTCGTCGAGGAACCGGATCTGGGAGTTGCCGGTCGCCAGGATCGCCGCGGCAGATCCCTGCCGGGCGAGCGCCTCGCGGAAGATGCCGTGCGCCTCGGCGGCGACGCTGGCGGCCATTTCCGGCTGGTTGGCGTAGATGCGGACGGGAAGCTGGTCGACGGTGAAGCTCTTGATGGGTTGATAGGCCATAGGTTTTGGAAAGATTCGATGGGTCAGGCGAACGGCAACGCCACGACGACGGCGGGGATTTCTCCAGCCGCAGCACGCACCGTCAAGGCGCTGCCGGGCTGGTTGCATTCCTTGCGGACGTAGGCGAGCGCGATGGGTTCGTTCAACTTGGGCGAGTGCAGGGCGCTGGTGATGTAGCCGACTTCCTTGCCGTCCTTCACCAGCTTGTCGCCGCGCGATGGCAAGCCGCCCGAAAGTTTCAGCCCGCGCAGCGCCTTGGCGACCTGCCCGTAGGTGCGGATGCGGGCGATGACTTCCTGACCGATGTAGCAGCCTTTGTTGTAGCTCACCGCTTTTGCTTCGAGACCGGCTTCGGGTGGAAGATTGGTCTTGTCCATGTCCACGCCGAACCGCGGCACGCCGGCCTCGATGCGCGCGGCGTCAAACGCGGTCCAACCACAGGCGCAGCCACCTGACTGCTTGGCGGCAAGGACCAGCTTGTCGGCCACAGCGCCCAGCGCGGCCACGGGCACGAACAGGTCGAACCCGGCCGAGCCCAGCCGTGGATGGTTGACGACGTAGATGTCCCCAAGCGTGGCGTCCGCGACCTTGACGAAGTTCAGCGGCTTCTCTGGAACGGGCTCGCCCAACTCCAGACGGGCAACGACCTCGGCCGATTTCGGGCCCTGCACGCTGAGCAATCCGTAGTGCGGGTCGACGTCCACAACCTGCACGTCGGCGGCGATGATGTATTTCTCCAACCGCTCGATGATCGTCGCCGTCAGGCCGGGTTCGAAATCGAGGAGGACCTCGTCCTGCAGCCGGAAGATGTTCAGGTCCGCCTGCATCCGGCCCTTGCCCGAGATGATCGCCGCGTAACAGCCCTGGCCGACCTCCAGCTTGTTGACGTCGTTGGTGACTTGGCCGTGGAGGAAACGCAGCCGATCGGCGCCCAGCAGGCAGACGCGACCGCGCGCGCTGAGGTCGATGACCCCGGCCGTCTCGATGAACGCGCGATGCTCCGCGAGCCAATCGCCGTAGTCGCCCACGACCTCGCCATCCGCCAACGCCATGAAACGGCAGGACGGACCCAGTTCCGCATGGAACTCGTGGAGGGGCAGCAATCGCATTCGGCAAACGCTGAACGAGGGACAGCCCGGGAACAAGCGATAGAACGGTGGACGAAAGAAGAACGCCTGCGGGCTTGCGGATCAGCCCTTGCCTGAAACCGGATCGAGAACGGCATCCGGCAGCGCGTTGACGCGCCGACGCCGGCGCTTCGCCAACTGGCCGTCCACCGGTCCGAAGATCCACGCCAAGACGAACAACCCGCACGACGCGACGACCATGGCGGGCGCGATGGCGCAGTTCAGCCATGTGGCAAGATGGAACCCGCCGAGCGCGCTCAGCAACGCCTGCAACGGCACGCTCGCCAGCGCCCAGGGCAATCGATCGGTGACCATGCTCGCTGTCGTCGCGGGTAGGATGAGCATGGCCACGACGAGGATCGCACCGACGGAATCGAAGCAGCTGACAACGACGACCGACAGCCAGCCCATCAGGGCGTAATGCACGACCGAGGCGTTCACCCCGAGCGATCCGGCCAACCCGGGATCGAAGGAACTGACCAGAAGCTGCCGGTAGAACACCATCACCAGCACGGCCGTGATCAGTGAAACAGCGGCCATGCGGACAACCGAAGAAGGCCCGAGATTGAAGCCCGCTATCTGCACGAACGGAAACTCCAGCGGCACGTTGACGATTTCACCGTGCAGCACGCAATCGAGGTCGAGGTCGATCTGCGAGGTGAACAGGCTGACCATGATGACGCCCAGGGCGAAGAGGCTGGTGAAGACGATGCCGATGGCCGCGTCCTGCTTCACCCGGCTCTTCTTCTGGATGAACTCGATCAGCACCGTCGTCAGCACGGCGGCGAACAGCGCGCCGATGAACATGGCGCCGGAGCTGCGCGACTTGAGGAGAAGGAAGGCGATGACGATGCCAGGAAGCACGCTGTGGCTGATGGCGTCGCCGACCAGCGCCATCCGCCGCAGCACAAGGTATTGCCCGACCAATCCGCAGGCCGTGATGGCGAAGAAGCCCATGAGCACGACCCAGATGTTTCCCTGGAAGTCGCTCGCCCATGGCGCAACGAACACGCGCTGAAAATCGAAAGCGGGAATGAGGTCGTTCATGGCCCGAACCTCCGGAATCCGATGGTCGTGTCGCCGCGAGACGGCGCAGTGCCGCGAATCTCGCCGATGGCGGGAATGGCTTTGCCGTGCGGATCAACCGTGGCGAATTGCAGGCGCCGTTCCAGTTCGCGCACGAGTTCCTCGCCGAGGACATGCTCGATCTTCTCGGCGTCCTCGTGGACGTGGTCGGGCGAGATCTGCGCGGCGTTGGTGAGATACAGCTCCCACAACCGGTGGTTGCGGACGATCTCCGAGGCCCGCTGCCAACCGGCGGGCGTCGGGTAGAC
>JAYUUX010000304.1:0-1753 GCA_043754645.1 Verrucomicrobiales bacterium
GTTCCACGTAGATGCGGGCGAGGACAATGCCCAACGCGGCAACAATCGGCGTGGTGACCGCGGCCATTAGCAAGCCGCCAAGCATGCCGTTGGAGTAGAAGCAATATACCAGCCACTTGATGCTATACATCGCCACCCCAACGAGGGCCAGAGCGTAGATCAGCTTGATGATCCTGGGTGTAATGAAGTTCTCGAAGCTGAAGTCCATCAGCGATCCAAAGAAGCCCTTGGCCTCATTCTTGACCTGATCGGCGAACTCGGCGGTGGAGGGGGAGGTCTGGGGAGGCGGGGCGTCCATAATCTCGGGTGAGTGGGATATTCCCCCGATTGTAAGGCGGGTGTCCGATGTGATACAAGTCAAAACTCAAGGGCGTCGAACTCAAGAGCAATAAGCAGGAACAATGCCGTTGAGGAAGCGCTCATTCTGGCTTTCAATACCCGCCCGCCTTATGACCTCCGCCCAGATCCGCCAGGGTTTCCTCGATTTCTTCAAGTCGAAGCAGCACACCGTCGTGTCCTCCAGCAGTCTCATGCCGGACTCGCCCAACCTGCTTTTCACGAACGCCGGCATGAACCAGTTCGTGCCCATCTTCCTCGGCCAGATCGAGTGCCCCTACCAGCCGGGCCGCGCGGCGGACACCCAGAAATGCATCCGCGCCGGCGGCAAGCACAATGACCTTGATGACGTGGGTCTCGACACCTACCACCACACGTTCTTCGAAATGCTCGGGAACTGGTCCTTCGGCGACTACTTCAAGAAGGAAGCGATCGCATGGTCGTGGGAACTGATCGTCGAGCGTTTCAAATTCCCGCCAAACCGCGTCTACGCCACCATCTATCAGCCGGACAAATCGCTGGGCGATCCATCCGAGCGCGATCAGGAAGCGTGGGATTTGTGGGCCGGGAAATTCCGCAGCGTCGGGCTCGATCCCGACGTCCACATTGTCGACGGCAACAAAAAGGACAATTTTTGGATGATGGGCGAGACCGGTCCCTGCGGTCCGTGCAGCGAGATTCACATCGACCTCACGCCCGCGGGAGACACCAGGGGCCGCCTGGTGAACGCCGGCACGGCGGAGTGCATCGAGATCTGGAACAACGTGTTCATCCAGTTCAATGCCAACCCCGACGGCAGCTTCACGCCGCGGCCCGCGCAACACGTGGACACCGGCATGGGCTTCGAGCGCCTGGTCTCGATCATCCAATGCACGAAGAACTTCACCGACTTCGCCAACGCCCAGATCAGCAACTACGAGACCGATGTCTTCCGACCGATCTTTGACGAGATCGAGAAGATGAGCGGCAAGCACTACGGTCGCACGCTGCCCCAGCCGAACGCTCAGGGCCAGGTCATCCCGACCACGGAACAGGAAATGGTCGACGTCGCCTTCCGGGTCATCGCCGATCACATCCGCACCCTCAGCTTCTCCATCGCCGACGGCATCCAGCCCGGCAACACCGACCGCAACTACGTCCTGAGGAGAATTCTCCGCCGCGCCGTGCGCTACGGCCGCTCGCTCGGCTTCAAGGAACCGTTCTTCTACAAACTGGTCGATGTGCTCGCGGCGACCATGGGCGACGTGTTTCCGGAGATCCGGACGCGGCACCAAATCGTGAAGGACACGCTGAAGCGCGAGGAGGAGGCGTTCAATCGGACGCTGGACAAAGGCATCCAGCTCTTTGAGCAGGAAGCCATCCGCCTCATTTCTCCCGACTCCGCCAGCACGACCGACACGAAGCCCTGTAGGACGGG
>JAYUUX010000305.1:0-2511 GCA_043754645.1 Verrucomicrobiales bacterium
CGGCCGCATCGACACGGCGCGTTCGCCCTTGTCGGTGAAGTTGAAGAGCTGGGCGACGATCTCGGCCCCGGACTTGTTCGTGTAGAGTTCGAGTGGTTCCAGTGGCGGGCCGTCGTATTCGCGGAAGCCATAGCGGCGGGCTGTCTCGCGCCACGTGCGGAAGATGTGCTGCCGCAGGTCGCAGCTCCAAGGTTCATTGGAAGGCAGGGGCTCTGGGTAGAAATCGCGGAAACCGGGTAGGCGGTCCATGTTCAGTTTTCTTTCAAGTTGGCCCGCTAGGGAAGCGGCTCCATGCAGTCAGCCGCAAGCCCCGAATCGGTTGTCTCAAGTCGACATCGGCGTCTGAAAACGAAAACGGCGCTGGCCACGCGAATGGCCGCGCCGTTTGGCGGGGTAATCAATTCCAGCCGTCAGGGCTTTTTGGGCTCGGCTGCGGCCTTCGCGGCCGCAGCGGCGTTGGCGGTGGCCACGGCCTTGGGCGTCAGGTCCAGGACCGACTCGCGCATTTCCTTGCCGGGCTTGAACTTCACGACGGCCCGTTGGGGAATGGGGACGTCGGTTTCGGGTCGGTTTGGATTCCGCCCGATGCGGGCTTTGCGGACTTTGACCTCAAAAACACCGAAGTTTCTGAGCTCGACGGTTTCGCCCTTGGATACGGACTGGGAGATGTAGTCCAACGTCTTTTGCACCACCTCGAGAACCTGCTGTTGGATGAGCCCGGTTTCGTTTGAAATTCTGATGACCAGATCGCGCTTCGTCATAGTTTGCCTTTCCGTTGTCTTTTCGGATTACCCCGAGGCCGTAAATCCATCGGCCTTCGATTGTTACAGGCTGACGGTTACACCGCTTTTCGAAACGCGCAACCCGTCAAAGCACTTTTGCCATCCTAGCTCTCGATGATGTTGATCTCAACCGGCTCCACTCGGACCCCGTGCTTCTCCAACCACGCGACGGCGGCTTTGAGATCATCGCGAAAGCCTTCCAGTTCAAGGCACAAGATGCCTATTTCGTCGCTCACGCTGGCCTGGCGGACGTTGAAGACGACGGGGAATTTCATGGCCAGTTCCCATATGATCGGCCGGGTGATCAGCTTCGGCGGATAGCTCAGCCAATAGCGGCGGCTGTCCTTTGCCGGTGCCTTCTTGGCGGGGGATTTCTTTTTCGCGGCGGGCATGGCGTTTCTTGAAGGATCAACCCCCGGCGATCGCGGGAATGATGCTGACCTCGTCGCCGTCCTTCAACGGCGTCTCCTGGTTCTTGAGGAAGCGGATGTCCTCCTCGTTCACGTAGACGTTGACGAAGCGGCGGACCAGGCCGGTCTCATCGATCAGCCGGTCCTTGATGCCGGGGAACTTCGCCTGAAGTTCGAGGATGGCGGAAGCAATCGTGCCGGCCGCGACTTCGACGACGTCGAGTTCGTTGGACAACTTGCGGAGCGGAGTGGGGATGCGGACGTTGACGGGCATAAGATTTAGAGGGCGAATGTGGGCCAAATTTTCGGACTCTGGCAACCGGGGAGTTGCGTTTTCAGCCTCCGGCGAACGCCGGTATGATGCTGACCTCGTCGCCGGGCTTGAGGGGCGTGCGTTGTTCCTGGAGGAAGCGCACGTCCTCCTCGTTCACATACACGAGCACCGATCCGCGGATCTGGCCGCGGTCATCGACGATCCGGTCCCGGATGCCGTGGAACCGCCGGTGTAGCTGATCAATGGCTCCGGCAACCGTGTCCGGTTGGACGTGGAGCAAGTCGGCTCCGTCGCAATAGCGGCGGAGCGTCGGAGGGATGAGGATGGCGACAGGCATCGGGTAAGCGAGTTCGGAGTTCGGATCAGGCTGTCGCCAGTTTCTTTCCTGCGTCCAAGAGAGATTCGAACTCGCGCAGGCTTGGGCGGATCTCGCGTGGTTCGCCGACGTGGCTGGCTACGGCGTCCAGTGTCTTGAGGCCGTTGCCGGTGATGCAAAGGACGGCGGAATCGGTCGCCGGGATCTTGCCCTGGGCGATGAGCTTTTTGGCCACGCCCACGGTCACGCCGCCGGCGGTTTCGGCAAAGATGCCTTCGCACTCGGCCAACAGGCTGATGCCTTCTCGGATCTCATCGTCGGTCACGTCTTCACCGTGGCCGCCGGTTTCCTTCATCACCTTGAGCGCGTAGAAGCCGTCGGCAGGAGTGCCGATGGCGAGGGACTTGGCGATGGTGTTCGGTTTGACCGGCTTGAAGAAGTCGAGGCCGGCCTTCTGCGCGGCCGTGATGGGGCTGCAGCCGGTGGCCTGAGCGCCGTGGATTTTCCAACCGGTGTCCTTCGTGATCCCGAGCTTGGAAAATTCCTGGTAGCTCTTGTGGATCTTCGTCAGGAGCGAACCCGACGCCATGCAGACGACGGTGTGCTTCGGGATCTCCCAGCCGAGCTGCTCCTGGATTTCAAAGCCCATGGACTTCGAGCCCTCGGCGTAATAGGGGCGCATGTTCACGTTCACAAACGCCCAGGGATACTTGCCCGCGATTTCCGCGC
>JAYUUX010000306.1:0-2544 GCA_043754645.1 Verrucomicrobiales bacterium
CCGGTTACCGCCATCCAGTCATGCTCCAAGATGCCGCCCGCGCCCTTCGCATCGCCCGCAGCCGGGCCGAGGAATGGAAGATCGACCCGAAACGCATCGGCGTCATGGGCTCGTCCGCCGGCGGCCATCTGGCATCGACGCTCATGACGCATTGGGACGCGGGCAAAGCCGACGACGCGGATCCGATCGAACGGGTCGGCAGTCGCCCCGACCTGGGAATCCTCTGCTATCCCGTCATCTCGATGGGCGCCAACACCCACGTGGGTTCGAAAAAGAATCTCCTCGGTGAAAATCCTTCTCCGGAACTGGTCACTCTTCTCTCCAGCGAACTCCAGGTGAAGTCCAACACCCCGCCCGCGTTCATCTGGCACACGTTCAAGGACAAGGGCGTCAAGATCGAGAACGCGATGTCCTTCGCCGAAGCGTTGAACAAGGTCAACGTGCCGTTCGAGTTCCACGTCTACCAGGAAGGCCCGCACGGCATCGGCCTTGGCACGCGTGATGGCGATCCTGCGAAACTGCATCCGTGGACGACGACCTGCTTGATTTGGCTCCGTCTGCAGGGTTTTGTGAAGTGACGCAAAGGCACCAGTCATCGCCATCGTCTGCCAACCGGGTTTCCGGAGGGCGTCGCATGGTTGGTTGGACAGTCCAAGCCGCGCTCCCATCCGTGTCGCTTTGGATGCGGACCGCCGCACTCCTTGTCCTGCTTTCGTGGCTCGGCGTTTTCGCGGCAGCGATCGCTCCCGTGCTGCACCAGCACGTCCACTGCGACGCGCATTCAAGCGATCACCACTGCCTCGTTACCGACTATGCGGACGGCTTGCTCAGCACAGCAACGCCTGTCGTTTTTCTCCCGCTTCCGGCTCTGGTTGAAACGCCCGCCGAGTTGATTCCGGTCCAATTTCCGATCCTTCGATCCCCTCCGAAAGTCTTCCCCGAACGCGGTCCGCCATTCCTCGGCTGATCGTTCTCCCCCCCAATTTGTCATCCTCGCTCTCGGTCGGCGGGATGGTCGCACGGCTGCGTGCGATTCATTGGCCGTTGTGTAGCACTAGACCTGCCTGAAACCGCCAAACGGTGGTCCGGGCGGCTTCGGAGAATTCAATGAACCATTTTGTTTTGTCCCTCCGGCCCGCCGTGTGGCGTGTGCCGACCCTGCTTCTGTCCTTGTCCGGAGTCTCCGCTGCAATCGCGCAGTCGACCCCTGAGTCCGGGAGTTCCACCAACCACGTCCATGCGGACAATGCCGTGCATCTCGACCGCGTCGTCGTGACGGCCAGCCCGCTCGGCCGGACGCTTTTCGAGCTTGCGGCACCTGTCACAGTGCTGGCGGACGAGGAGTTGGCCTTTCGCCAGCAGGCGACCCTCGGTGAAACCCTTGCGCTCCAGCCAGGCATCACCTCGACCTACTTCGGACCCAATGCCAGTCGTCCGGTGATCCGCGGCCTCGACGGCGACCGCATCCGCATTCTGCAGAACGGCGTCGGAATGCTCGATGCCTCCGGCACGAGCGTGGATCACGCGGTCTCGTCGGATCCCCTGACCATCAAGAGCGTTGAAGTGGTCCGTGGTCCCGCATCGCTCCTCTATGGCTCCTCGGCCGTCGGCGGTGTGGTCAATGTCATCGACAATCGCATCCCCGACGTTCGCCTGGAGTCGCCGTTGAGCGGCACCGTGGAAGGGCGTTACGGATCGGCCGACTCGCTCCGCTCCGGTGGCGCCGTAGTCGAAGGCGGTCTCAAAGGCTGGAACTACCACCTCGACGGATTCATCCGCGAATCCGAGGACCTTCGCATTCCCGGCTTCGCGCGGTCGGAGCGCCTCAGACTCCTCGATCCGCAGCCCACTGAAGCCGAGAACCGCTTGCCGAACAGCGCGGGCAAAGCCGACGGCGGAGCCTTCGGTGGCTCCTATGTCGGCACGAAGGGCTGGATCGGAGCCTCCGTCTCCGGGTTCAACAACCGTTACGGCACCGTCGCCGAACCCGACGTCACCATCCGCCTGCATCAGCGCCGCATCGACGTGGCCGGCGAAGCCACGGACCCGTTCGAAAAGATCAAGGCCATCCGTTTCAAGCTCGGAGTCTCCGACTACAAGCACACGGAATACGAAGGCCCGGACGTCGGCACCGTCTTCAAAAACCGCGGCTATGACGGGAGGCTCGAGGTCACCCACGCCGCGATTGGACGGTTCGAAGGAGCGATCGGTTTCCAGTCGCAGCTTTCCGATTTCTCCGCCCTGGGCGACGAGGCCTTTCTCCCGCCGACCGAGACCCTAGTAAATTCGGGCTTCATCTTTGAGGAGGTAAAGTTCGACCAGTTCCGGTTCGAGTTCGGCGGCCGGCTGGACCATCAGAACGTCACGTCGTCGGACAATCCCAACTTCGGCCCCGGCCAGTCCCGCGAGTTCACCACCGGCAGTGGATCGGCCGGGATCGTCTACACACCGACCGATGTGTGGTCGACCGCGCTCTCGGTGGCCTACACGCAGCGGGCCCCGAACTATCAGGAACTTTTCGCCAACGGTCCGCACCTCGCGACG
>JAYUUX010000307.1:0-4848 GCA_043754645.1 Verrucomicrobiales bacterium
GGCCGGCCGGCGTCGACCATGATTTTTGCGACGAGGAGAAGCAGGACGGCCAAAGCCCGCACGGGAAGGAAGTCGCGGACGAAGACGCAGGTGGCGAGACCCACGAGGCCGAAGACGCCAAGGATGATCGGTTTGATGTTCTCGAAATCGGCGAACGACTCGGCGTAGGCGATCGAGAGGAACCAACCTGTGGCCACGAGCATGAGCACCACTCCGACGGCGGTGTTGCGCGGAAAAGCCTTGGCCAGCTTGGTGAAGGCTTTCGGCGACGCGAGGGCGAAGGCGCCTTTGATCAGCAGGAGCGCACCGAGCGCGAGCGACACATGGGAGAGGGAGGGTTGCATTGCAGATCGGTCTTCCGGAAAGCCTAGTCCATCAGGATGGCGGGATCGCCATAGAGCGTGAAGGAGCCGGTGCGGGTGATGTCGAGCTCCATGAGTTGGCCGCGATGCCGGTCGTCGCCGTCGAAGAGGACGATCTTGTTGCAGCGGGTGCGGCCGGTCATGCGTCGGTCGTTCTTCTTGCTGGGACGTTCGACGAGGATCTCGGTGCGACGTCCGACGAAGGCGGAATACCGCTCCGCGCCGATGGCGTTGATGCGTTCGAGCAGCCGGGAGTGACGTTCCTCGATCACTTCCTGCGGAATCTGGTCCGGCATGTCGGCGGCGGGAGTGCCGCGTCGCGGGCTGTATTTGAAGATGTAGGCGTTGTCGAACTGTGCGGCGTCCGCCAAGGACAAGGTTTCCGCGAAGTCGTCCTCGGTCTCGCCGGGGAATCCGACGATAATGTCGGTGGTGATTCCCATGCCCGGTTTCACGGCGCGGAGTTTGTCGAGGATGCCGAGGAAGCGCTCCCGGGTGTAGCCGCGGTGCATGAGTTTCAGCAGCCGGTTGCTCCCGCTCTGCGAAGGGATGTGGGCGCTTTCAACAAGCTTGGCCAGACGGCCGTAGGCTTCGGCAAGATCGTCGCCATAGCCCTTCGGGTGCGGCGAAGTGAAGCGGATGCGCTCCAGTCCCTCGATTTCATGGACCGCTTCCAGCAGTTGAACGAAGGCGGACTTGCCGTCGACGATCGGATAGTCGCGTTTGCCGAAACTGGTGACGATCTGGCCGAGGAGCGTGATCTCCTTCACCCCGCGTCCGACAAGTTCGCGGCATTCGGAAACGATGTCGGGAATCGTGCGGCTGCGTTCTTCGCCCCGGGTGAACGGGACGATGCAAAAAGTGCAGTGCTGGTTGCAGCCCTGCATGATGCTGACGAACGCGGTGACGGCCTGTTGGCCTGCCTGTCCGCCTCCGAGAATGTGTTCGCGGATGGTGGCTTGGCTGCCGGCTTCTTCGTCCGTATCGACGATCTTGTCGCGGCGGCCGGCGAGCAACTCATCGAGGTATTCGGCGGCACGGTGGAACTTCTGGGTTCCGAGCACGAGATCGACATCGGGCAAACGGTCGATGAGTTCCTTGCCCCGGCTCTGGGCCATGCAGCCCATGAAGCCGAAAATCTGGTCAGGACGTTCGCGGCGGGCGACGCCGACCATGTTGCGCATCTTCTCGATGGCCTTCTGTTCGGCAAGGTCACGGACGGAGCAGGTGTTGAGCAGGACGACATCCGCCAACGTCTCGGAGCCCGCGAGGGAATAGCCCTTGGCAACGAGTTGGGCGGCGACGGCTTCGCTGTCGCGCTCGTTCATCTGGCAACCGTAGGTCTTGATGTAGACGCTGGGCATTCGGGGCCCGTCGGCGACACGGGAGCGGATAGATAACGGGGTCGGACTCCTCGTTCCAAGCCGCAAAATGGTTCAATTCAGCCGGGTTGTTGAATGCAATCAGCGGTTTTTTGAACCACCCGGTCAGGAGCGGATAGACCCGATGAAAGACCGCAGAACGATAGACGAAAAAGCCCGGGCTCGATTGCTCGTGGCCCGGGCTTGAGGGAAGCGGGTCGGGATCAGGGCTGATCTTCGATGAATTTGATCTTGCGAGATTTCTCCGAACGCTTGCGGGCGTTCTCGTCGAGCACCTTCTTGCGGAGGCGAAGGCTCTTGGGAGTCGCTTCGACGTATTCGTCGACGTCGATGTATTCGAGGGCGCGCTCCAGGCTGAGCTTCAAGGGCGCGTTCAGCTGGATGCCCTTGCCGTCGCCCTGCGACCGCATGTTGGTGAGCTTCTTCTCCTTCACCGGGTTGACCATGATGTCGTCCTCGCGGGCGTTCTCGCCGACGATCATGCCGACGTAGATCGGGTCGCCGGCCTCGACCATCAGGCGGCCGCGTTCCTGCGCCATGTTGAGGGCGTAGCTGGTGGCTTCGCCGTTGTCCATGGAGACGAGCGAGCCGTTCTTACGGGCGGCGATCTCGCCGCGGTCCTCGCCGTATTCGTGGAACAGGTGGCTCATGACGCCCATGCCCTTGGTGGAGTTCACCAAGTCGGTCTCGAAGCCGATCAGTCCGCGCATCGGGGCGAGGGCCTCGATGGAGACGAGGTTTCCGACGTGGTTCATGTTCGTGATCTGGGCCTTCCTGGCGGAGAGGTTTTCCATGATTGTGCCGAGGTTTTCGCTCGGGACTTCGACGTAGAGCTTCTCGATGGGCTCGAGGGCGTTGCCGTTGGCGTCCTTCTTCCAGAGAACTTCCGGACGGGACACGAGGACTTCGAAGCCTTCGCGGCGCATCTGCTCGACCAGGATCGCGATCTGCATCTCGCCACGACCGGCGACGGAGAAGATCTTCGCATCGCTCGTCTGGGCCACACGAAGCGCGACGTTGGTGCGGATTTCCTTGGTGAGGCGGTCCCAGATGTTGCGGGCCGTCACGAGCTTGCCTTCCTGGCCGGCGAGCGGTCCGTCATTGACGGCGAACTCCATCTGGATCGTCGGCGGATCGATGGGGATATAGGGCAGGGCGGGGCGGACTTCCGAATCGCAGATGCTCTCGCCGATGAAGACGTCCTCGAAGCCGGTCAGCCCGACGATGTCGCCGGCTCCCGCTTCCTGGACCTCGATGCGCTTCATGCCCTCGAAGTGGTAGATCGCTGTGATCTTGCCCTTCGTGATCCGGCCGTGGCCGTGGCGGCAGATCGCGGGATCGCCCACCTTGACCTTGCCTTCATGTATCTTGCCGAAGGCGATTCGGCCGAGGTAGTCGCTGTAGTCCAGATTGGCGACGAGGAGCTGGAAGCCCTCGCCCGCGTGCGCCCGCGGCGGCGGGATGTGCTTCACGATCGCGTCGAAGAGAGGCTCCATCGTGCCGGAAACATGATCGAGCTCGGCCTTGGCGTAGCCCTGCTTGGCGGAGCAGTAGATGAATGGGAAGTCGAGCTGCTCGTCGGTCGCATTGAGCGACATGAAGAGCTCGAACACCTGGTCGAGCACTTTTTTCGGGGTGGCGTTGTCGCGGTCGATCTTGTTGATGACGACGATTGGCTTGGCACCCGCCTCGAGCGCCTTGCGCAGCACGAACCTGGTCTGCGCCTGCGGACCGTCGGTGGAGTCCACGACCAGCAGCACGCCGTCGATCATGTTCATGATGCGCTCCACCTCGCCGCCGAAATCGGCGTGTCCGGGAGTGTCGACGATGTTGATGTGGTAGTTCTTGTATTTGAAGGCCGCGTTCTTCGCGCGGATGGTGATGCCCTTTTCCTTCTCGAGGTCCATCGAGTCCATGAGGCGTTCCTCGGATGACTCGTGCTGGTTGGCGCGGAAGGTTCCCGACTGTTTGAGTAGGCAATCGACCAACGTCGTCTTGCCGTGATCGACGTGTGCGATGATCGCGATGTTGCGGATATGCTGCATAAAAGCTGGATTGTATCTGTTCCCCGGTCCGAACCGGGAGCCGCGGAGTGTGCCAGCGAAACGCCGGAGGGCAAGCCCCTTGGCGAGGCTGTTTTTGAACATTCAGGTGACAGGACAGACAAATGCCCGGTCCCGTGCCGCTCAACGGGTGGATATTTCGGGAAAAAGCCCGCGTGCAAGTTCATCCAAAAGCCGAGGTCTGGGACGGTTGGCTGGAGGCAAACGCCTCGCGGCTCCTCCTCTATGCCCGGCAGCAAACGCGGTCCGCGTCGGACGCCGAAGATGTGCTGCAGGAGGCGCTCGTCGAGGCGTGGGAACGCACGGGCGGGAAGGCGCCGCCGATCGCCCTCGTCGTGGTGACGATCAGGCGACGAGCCATCGACCTTGCCCGGAGCTCGGACCGGCGCGCCCGCCGGGAAGACAAGGTTGTCGGCGGCCTCGGAGATGAACGTTGGTTCGAACCCGACCTGGCCGAGGGCGAATCCCGGCGACTCCTGGAGGATGCCGTGAAGCGGCTACCGGCAGCCCAGCAGGAAGTGGTCACTTTGAAAACTTGGAGCGGGCTCACGTTTCAAGAGATCGCCGAAATGACGGATGCTCCGCTGAACACCGTGACCTCCCGCTACCGCTACGGGCTCGGGACATTGAAGAGACTTTTGAACGAGGTGATGAAATGAACGAAAACGACGCCGACGTCATGGAGCATGACTTGAGACGGCTGGAACCGTCGGACCCGAATGCGGCGCTGATGGCGCGGCTTCGAGCCGCCCGCCGGCAGGTTCGGGTCGCGGTCGTCGCGCGGGAGTCGCCCTTGGGAGATCGGCTGTCCCAGTGGTTCGCCGAATGGTGGTGGCTGCCTGCGGGTGCGACCGCGGTCGCGGTCGGAGGACTGATTCTCAGTCTCCGCGAGGCGACTTCACCTTCAGGCGGCCTGGGCCTGTCAGCCCAGACCGTCCGGCAAACCTACACTCCCGAGAAGATCGACAACTACCTTATCGAGGCTCGCGATCTAGGCGTCTTTTTCGGGTCCGACAACCAGCCCTACAAACTGATTCGTGC
>JAYUUX010000308.1:0-4441 GCA_043754645.1 Verrucomicrobiales bacterium
CGCCCGACGCCGTTGCCCTGATGATCGGGCAGCACGTAGAGCTTGTGGAGCTTAGCGGTATCCGACTCGTGGGTCGGACCCACTGCTGCGAAGCCGATCGCGGTCTGTTCCTGTTCGGCGATCAGGTAGGTTGCCGTCAGATCCGCAATTTCGGCGGCGATTCGTTTGGGGGCATACATCGTGGAAAGCATGAACTCGGTCTGTTCGGCCGAGATGATCCCCGGGTAATGCGCCCGCCAGATTCGCTGGGCGAGCTGGATGATGGTGGCGATGTCCTCGCTGCCTGCTTGTCGGACAATGACGTTCCCGCTGGATGCCGAATCGCGCATTGCGATCTCAGTTGGCCTTCAGTTGAACCGGGTTTGGTGTGACCTGCTCTGGCTGCTTCGTTGGGAACTGGGGTAGGTCGCTTGGATGGATTGATCCGGTTTCTGCCGGCAGTTCGATCATCGAACGCAGTTCCCGGCTCATGGAGATTGCTCCGCCGGTGGAGAGGAAGAAGCGATCGCCCGTCGGGCCGCCGTCGATGTTTTCCTTCGCTTCCCATGCGGCGCCGGATGCGGTGAAGCGGGCCTTGGTCAACGGGAGCCATTCGCCCTTCGTCGTCTTGACCCAGCCATTGCCGAAGCTGGCGCGGCGATTGTCGCCAACGCTCTTGGTATCGCGGCGAAAGTCTTCCACGAACGAATAGAGGCCCTTCAGCGCCGAGCCGTTCGACTCGGTGCGGAACGTGACGAGATGTTTCCAGGCTTTGGTCGCCGGGTTGAACACGTAGCCCGAGTAGGCGGTCTTGGTGCCGTCGGGTTGGCCCCGGACGATGAAGCGGTTCGTCTGGCCGATGGCCCAGTCGAAGTCGGCCATGCTCTGGCCGCCGGTGCCTTCGCCGCCGAAACGTTTGATTCGGACGTCGTCGCCTTGATGAAGGAGTTCAACGCGCTTTTCGACGGGAACCGCGTTGGCGTTGTCACCTTTGGTCGGATCCCACACGGAGAAGATGACCACCTTCCGGCCGTTGCCGAGGTCCTGGATGCCGAAGTAACCCGTGTTCCAGCCGCAGGCCATGAAGTAGCTGCCCGTGGTGGTCTTCTCCACGGTGCCTTCAAGGTAGAAGAGTTCGGCGTCCGGAGCCTGCCATCCGAGATGGACCGACCGGGCCGCACGGGGTGGCTTGGCCTCGGGCGCATCGGCCGCGAACAGTGTCGGGATGGAAATGGCCGCGGGCGCGGCGGTGGCGATCAGGAGGCGGAGCGGGTTCATTTGGACTTGTTGGAATCCGTCTGGTTGGGGTCGTAGATCGGAAGTTTCAGCTCCCACCGGATGGCGGCAAGCCGGATGGCAAGAGTGACGAGGATGCCGGCCAGCGGCACCCAAGGCGCATCGGGGACGAAACGCTTGAGAAGGACGAACGCGGTGGCTCCGATGATCCCGGCGGTGGCATAAAGTCGGACGTCCGGGCGGAAAACCATCGGGAGATCGTTCAGCAACACGTCGCGGACAATGCCGCCCGCGACGCCGGTGGCGGTGCCGAGGATCACCGCGATCAACGGACTTGCCCCCAGTGTGAGGCATTTGGCGGCGCCGACGATGGTGAAGAGCGACAGGGCAACCGCGTCGGCGTATTCGAGGAACCGCTTCGGAGACGACAGCGGCTTGGGAAACGCGAACATCGCCAGCGCAGCGATAAGCGCGGTCAACACGTAGTCGGTGTGTTTGATCCAGAAGACCGGTGTCGCACCGAGGCAAAGGTCGCGGATCGTTCCGCCGCCAAAGGCGGTGACCAGCGCAAGCACGACGACGCCGAACAGGTCGACGCCCTTGCCGCGCGCGGCCTGCACGCCCGAAATGGCGGCCACGGCCACGCCGAAATGTTCCAGCCAGAGCTGCATCACAGTGTGTTCACGCTATCCGACGTCAAAGACCCAGTTCCTTCTTCACTTCACCGAACTTCTCCATCGCGAAACGGAGATCATCCTCCGAATGGGCGGCGGAGATCTGCGTGCGGATGCGGGCCTTGCCCTGCGGGACGACGGGATAGAAGAAGCCGACGACGTAGACTCCCTTCGCGAGCATGGCTTCCGCGAAACGTTGAGCCGATGCGGCGTCGCCCAGCATGATGGGAACGATGGGATGCTCGCCCGGGAGGATGTTGAAGCCGAGCTTCGTCATGCCTTCACGGAAGAGGCGGGTATTGCTCTCCAGTTTGTCACGCAGCGCGGTGGAACCCGCGAGCATCTCGATGGCTTTCAGGGAAGCAGCGGCGATGGGAGGCGCGACGGTGTTGCTGAAAAGATAGGGCCGCGAACGCTGCCGGAGCATCTCGATGATCTCGTGGCGTCCGCTGGTGTAGCCGCCGCTGGCGCCGCCGAGGGCCTTGCCGAGCGTGCCGGTGATGATGTCGATGCGGCCAAGCACATCGCGGAACTCATGGGTGCCGCGACCGTTCTTGCCGATGAAGCCGACGGCGTGGGAATCGTCGATCATGACGAGCGCGTTGTAGCGGTCGGCCAAGTCGCAGATGCCCTTCAGATCCGCGATGGAGCCGTCCATGGAGAACACGCCGTCCGTCACAATCAGGCGGAACCGTGCCGCGGCGGAGTCCTTCAGCCGGGATTCCAGTTCCACCATGTCGTTGTTCTTGTAGCGGTGCCGTTGGGCTTTGCAGAGGCGGACGCCGTCGATGATCGAGGCGTGGTTCAGTTCGTCGGAGATCACAGCGTCTTCGGCTGAGAGGATCGTCTCGAACACGCCGCCATTCGCGTCCCAGCAACTGGTGTAGAGGATGGTGTCCTCGGTCCCGAGGAATTCGCTGAGCTTCGATTCGAGCTGCTTGTGGATGCCCTGCGTGCCGCAGATGAAACGCACGCTGGCCATGCCGTAACCCCATTTGTCCAGGCCGTCGTGCGCAGCCTGCTTGATCTCCGGATGCTGGGCGAGGCCGAGGTAGTTGTTGGCGCAAAGGTTCAGGACGGGCTGGCCGTCGGCCACCCGGATCTGCGTGCCCTGCGGAGTGGAGATGACCCGCTCGCGCTTGAAGAGCCCCGCTCCGCGCACCGCGTCCAGCTGGGCGTTCAGATGGGTCCGGAAGGTGTCGTAAGGTTTCATGGAATGCCTGGGTGACTGGGGCGAATCGCGGATAGGAATGACAAGACTGCGTTGGTGGTGGCGAGCCTCGAAACAGGCCCGGCTGTTTCCCGGGCGATGGCTCAGGTCCAATCAAGGATGACCTTGCCCGACTGGCCGGAGAGGGCTGTCTCAAATGCCGAGCGGAACTCGGTGTAGTGGACCCGGTGCGTGATTACGGGGCGGATGTCCAATCCGCTCTGGAGCATCACGGTCATCTTATACCAGGTCTCATACATCTCCCGGCCGTAGATGCCCTTGATCGTGAGCATGGAGAAGATAACCGCGTTCCAGTCGATGGACATCTCCTCTCCGGGAATGCCGAGCATGGCGATCTTTCCGCCGTGGGCCATGTTGGCGATCATGTCGCGGAATGCGCCCGGGTTGCCGGACATCTCCAGTCCGACATCGAAGCCTTCGGTCATGCCGAGGTGTTTCTGCACTTCCTTCAGGGACTTCTCCTTCGGGTTTACGGCAAGCGTAACGCCCATCTTGCGGGCGAGTTCGAGCCGCGTTGGATTGACGTCGGTGATGACCACGTAGCGCGCGCCGGCATGGCGGGCCACGGCGGCACCCATGATGCCGATGGGCCCCGCGCCGGTGACGAGCACGTCTTCGCCGAGCAGGTCGAAGGAAAGGGCGGTATGAACGGCGTTGCCGAACGGGTCGAAGATCGAGGCGACCTCCGGATCGATGCCGGGCGAATGGACCCACACGTTGGTCTGCGGCACGGAGATGAATTCCGCGAAGGCCCCGGCCCGGTTCACGCCGATGCCCACAGTGTGCGCACAGAGATGCCGCCGGCCGGCCAGGCAGTTCCGGCAATGGCCGCAGATGACGTGGCCTTCCGCGCTGACCGTCTGGCCCGGGAAGAAGTCGCGGACGTTTGCGCCGACCGAAACGATCTCGCCGACGAACTCGTGCCCCACGGCCATTGGGACGGGAATCGTCTTCTGCGCCCACGCGTCCCATTTCCAGATGTGGAGGTCGGTGCCGCAGATCCCCGTTTTGCGGACGCGGATGAGGACGTCGTTCGGTCCTGCCACGGGTTCTGGAATGTCCTCCAACCAGAGACCGGCTTCGGAACGGCTTTTGACGAGGGCTTTCATGATGTGGTCGGCGTTGCTCCCAATTTCCGGCTGGCAATGGGCGGCGACGCCCGGTTGAGTGCCTCCAGTATCTCGGAGAAAGCGGCAGTATAGTGGATGCCGTGTTTCTCCGGAGCAAGCCCAATATCCTGTATAGTGGACATGAGTGCAGTATCCCGAACAAAGAAGCCGGCCTCCAAGAAGGCCGGAGCCGGCGCCTCCGATCCGATTAG
>JAYUUX010000309.1:0-11379 GCA_043754645.1 Verrucomicrobiales bacterium
CTGACCTATGCCCTGTTCACCGGCCTGTCGTTCTTCTGCCAGACGTGGTGGCAGCTCTTGATCTGCCGGTTCCTGGCGGCACTCGGCATCGGCGGCGAATGGGCCGTGGGCGCGAGCCTGCTTTCCGAAACGTGGCCCAAGCGGTGGCGGCCTTGGATCGCCGGGGTCCTGCAAACCGGCGTGAACATCGGCGTGCTGCTCGCGTGTCTGGCGGTTTACCTGATCGCGGATCTGCCGGCTTTTCTGAAGGAGAACCTTTCCGCAGGAATGTGGGACTCGCTGCCGCAGGGACTGAAGGATGGACACTTCGAACGCTATGTCTTCCTTGTCGGCGTGTTGCCGGCGTTTCTCGTCTTCTGGATTCGACGCCACGTGCCCGAACCGGAGGAATGGCACAAGGCACGGATAGGAGCGGTCGAACCCAGGGTCACCGATCTCTTCAGGCCGCCCGTTGCCCGGACGACCTGGCTGGTCATCGGCGTATGCGCGTTTTCCCTGACCGGCTGGTGGGCCTTCATGTTCTGGCATCCGCAACATCTCCGGGCTTTGCCGGAACTCGCCTCTTGGACCGGTCCCGAGAAACAGAAGCTGGTGACGAAGGCGTTCTTCCTCGTCATCGCGGTGTCCATTGCCGGGAATTTCTTCGCGTCGTTTCTCGCGAAGATGTTGGGCTACCGGCGTGCGATCCTGATTTGTTTCACGGGCTTCATAGCCGCTTTCCTCGCGACGTATGCGGTCCCAAGGACCGTAGCGGAGCTTTTATTCTGGCTGCCGTTCGTTGGGTTTTTCTCCGGTGTGTTCGGGCTGTTCACCATGTTCCTGCCGCCGTTGTTCCCCACGCTGCTGCGGACCACCGGTGCGGGTTTCTGCTACAACATCGGGCGGATCGTGGCCGCTGCGGGCACTGTCATCTTCGGCATCTACTCCGGCGTGAGCGATCTGCGGACGGCCTTGCTCGTGGTGGGAGTCCTGTTCATTCCCGCCATGATCATCGCGTTCTTCCTGCCGGAACCCGAAGGCGGCTTCTGAAGGCGGTCCTCGACGCGCGCGCGCTCCGTTTCCTAAGCTCACGGCCAACTTATGGCTGAACCAAAGCCGCAACCGCTCGTCGGGATGATCATGGGCAGCAAGTCCGACTGGGACACGATGCAGCACGCCGCCGCGCAGCTTGAGGCGCTCGGCGTGCCCTTCGAGGCCCAGGTCGTCTCCGCCCATCGCACGCCGGACCTGCTGTTCCAATACGCCACCGCCGCGGCCGGACGCGGCATCGAAGTCATCATCGCCGGAGCCGGTGGCGCGGCGCATCTGCCGGGAATGTGCGCCAGCAAGACCGCCTTGCCTGTGCTCGGTGTGCCGGTCGAATCGAAGGCGCTGCACGGAATGGATTCGCTGCTCAGCATCGTGCAAATGCCGGGCGGCGTGCCCGTCGGCACCATGGCCATCGGCAAGGCGGGCGCCATCAACGCGGCCCTGCTCGCCACGGCCATCCTCGGGAACAAACACCCGCAGTTCCGCAAGGCCTACGAAGATTTCCGCGCCCAGCAGACCGCGAAGGTTCTCGCCGATTGCACCCTTCCTCCGAAGTCCTGACATGACGCGTCCGATTCCTCCCGGTTCCACCATCGGCATCCTCGGCAGCGGCCAGCTTGGGCGCATGATCGCGCTGGCCGCGCGCAATCTCGGCTACCGCATCGCCATCTTTTCGCCCGAAGCCGGAGCGCCCGCCGCCGCTGTGGCGGATGAGGAGTTCGTGGCCGATTACCTCGACCTCGACCGCATTCGCGAATTCGCCAAGAATGTCGACGTCGTAACCTTCGAGTTCGAGAACGTGCCGTCGGTCACGACGCGGGCTGCGGCGGAATTCGCGCCGGTCCGGCCCGACGGCCAGGTGCTGCACGTGACGCAGAACCGGCTTCGCGAAAAAACCTTCCTCAAGGACAGCGGCTTTCCCACCACGCCGTGGATGCGCGTGCAACAGCCGTCAGAACTCCAGGCCGCGCTCGCCCGGATCGGTGCGCCCGGCGTGCTCAAGACGGCGGACTTCGGCTACGACGGCAAGGGCCAGATGAAGATCAAGCGGGCCGAGGAAGCGCCGGCCGCGTTGGCCAGCTTCAGCGGCCAGGAGACCGTCTACGAAGGCTTCGTCGATTTCGAGATGGAGCTGTCGGTGGTCGCCGCGCGGACCGAGGCGGGCGAGTTCAAGGCGTTCCCCGTCTTCGAGAACCGCCACGCCAACCACATCCTCGACGTGACGGTTGTGCCCGCCGGCATCAGCCCGAAGCTCGCCACCCAGGCCGAGGAACTCGCGCGCGGCATCCTCGACAAGCTCCAGGTCGTCGGTGTGCTGACTGTGGAACTCTTCGTCACGCGCGACGGCCGACTGCTCGTCAACGAACTCGCCCCGCGCGTCCACAACTCCGGGCACATCACGATGGACGCGTGTGTCACCTGCCAGTTCGAACAGCAGGTCCGCGCCATCTGCGGACTGCCGCTGGGCTCAACCGACCTCAACGCGCCCGCCGCCGCGATGGCCAACCTGCTCGGCGATCTCTGGGCCAAGGGCGCGCCCAACTGGTCGGCCGTCCTTTCCGATCCCGGTGTGAAGCTGCATCTCTACGGCAAAGCCGAGGCACGTCGCGGCCGCAAGATGGGCCACATGAATCTCGCCGGAACGGATCGGGAAACGGTCATCCGCAACATCCTCGCGCAACGCGAACGGGTTTTTGAGGGAGCCGGGGTGGTGCAGTTGGCGGGGTAAGAGAAGTTTTGTCCCAATCCGAAACGCCCTTACGCGCGATCTAGCCGCTCGATCGTGACTAGGTCGGCGACGCCGTGATGCTTGAGCTGCTTTTTGAGCATGGTGGTCACGGTTCCTAGATAGCGTGTCGCAGGGACGAGGATGTGAAACTGCTTTGAGAAGAGATTCATTTCCGCGTCAGGAATCTCTCCGACCGGTTCGCGGAGAAGCCTCCCATACAGCTCTTCCTTCGCGTCGTCGAAGCGAGTGAGGATTTCTGGACTGGAGTCCGACTCAATCAGGGAAACCCGAATGACCTTCATGGCTGGCGAGAGGCTGTTTGCTCACTTCTTCTCCACCGAGATGATCGTGATGCCGGCGGGTTCGATGGTGCGTTCGTCGACGAAGCCTCGGGGCGGCGGGCGCTGGCTGAAGCGGCGTTCGCGGTCCGTCACAGGCGCGAAGGGATTGAGGAGCTGAAGGGGATTCCGACGCTCGGGACCAATGGCGCGGGGAACGGCTCCGCCGAGGTTGTAGTTCCGGCCTTCGATCACATCGGTCCGCTTCTCGGCGTTGGGTTCGATCTTCTTGCCCTTGGGATCGCCCACGACGGATGTGGACGAGGACGACGCCGTCAACGCGGGGCGGGAAGGCGCGGCATTTGTCGTGGCCGACGACGTCGGCTTTGCCGTCGCCGCATTGGTCTGCGCGTTCGCGAACGCGGTGGCGGCGGAAAGCACGGCTGCGATCAGGATCGTCGTTTTCATGGCCCTTCGTTCAGACGTTGGTCGCCGAGTTCTTGGGAGTCAAACGGCGAGTCCACGGAACCGTTGGTAGGGCGCGTCACTCCGTGCGCGCCGCCTCTAGGTTTCCGGAGGCCAGCCTAGTTTAGGCGGCCCTCGGAAAGGACGATCTTCCCGCCCGGCTTTCCGCGAGAGGCCGAACAGTCATCCCCTAGCCACGAGGCGGCGCGCACGGAGTGACGCGCCCTACCGCAACCATGAACGACCCTCACTGCTCGATGATGCGGTAGTAGCGCTCGGCTCCGGCGGGTGCGTTGTCCGTCAGGCTCATGGCCTGGCCGTTCCCGGGAGTGTTGCCGACGACGTTGAACCACGCCGAGGTCGTCAGGTTGGTCGCCATCTGCACCTGGTAGTTGCGGCCCACCAACGACGGCCAGTTGAGCGTGACGTTGCCGTTCGGCGCGCGGACCACGGAGGTGATCTGGTGGGTGCCGAGCACGTCGATGCGGAAGGTGTTGGTGGCCGATTTGGCGGGGATTCCGTCGTCGAAGACCCTCACCGTTACGAGAACGCTGCTCTGTCCGTTGGTGGCCGATGTCTGCCAGGCGAAGAACCCCGTGGTCGGATTGATCGACGCCGCGGCCGGCGCGCCCGGCTCGAGCGAATACGTCAGGCTCTGGGGCGGCGCGTCGATGTCGAAACCCGATGCCGTCAGCGCCAGCGTCAGTCCCGCCGTGACCGTGCGGTTGCCAATGGGTGTGAGGGACGGTGCATTGTTCACGGCGGGATACGCGTTCGAGGAACGCGGCGTCGAGTTGGTCATGAACCAGTAGGTCTGGTTCGTGTTGCCCGTGGTGAAACGCCCCTGGGAGACATTCTGGAACTGCGGACCAAACGTGACCGAGCTTTGCGGCGTGCCGTCAGGTGCAAAAAGACCGATGGCTTCGCCGCCGTTCGACAGGGCGAAGTTCGCGTGGAGATCGGCGTTCAGCCCGTTTTGCAACGGCTCGTTGTCGGCCCAGACGATGAGGAAGCCCTTCGCGGCGATGATCGTGTTGTTCGGGATCTGCCATTTGTCCGGCTGCGAGAGAGTGTCGGTCAGGAAATAGCCGGAGAGGTCGAAGGCGTTGGTGTTCGGGTTGTAGAGCTCGAACCAGTCCTGGAACTTCCCGTCGGCCGGGTCGGGGAAGCCGTTGGGCGCGGCGTTGTCGGCCATCCATTCGCTGATGACCACGGGTGTCGGAGCCGAGGCCGGGTTATTGTTGGTTCCCGGCGTGACGTAGAAGAACTGCTGGCGATCGACGGACTGCGCGTCGGGCGCGGAGCCGAAGGAACGGTTGGTCGGGACGAACGCGTAGGAGACGTAGTCGACGATCTGGGTCGCGCCATTCAGGAGACGGCTCAGGTAGACGGAGCCGTTGGTCGTCGATGGACGGAAGGACGCATGCCATTCGGTGGCCGACGATTGGGCGGGCTGTCCATCGAGGAAGAGGACGAGGAACTGGTTCGTCGAGATCGTCGCGGTGGCGGGGAACTGCCACTTGCCGAGGTTCGTCGGGCTGTCGCTCAAGAAGAAGTTCGAGATCACGAGCGTGTTGGTTCCCGAGTAGTGGAGTTCCATCCACGGCTCCTTTTCCCCGAACCGGTCGACGATGCCCGACTGGTTGTTGGGCTGGAGTTCGTTGATCCACGTCTTCGGGAAAGCAGGGAGCGCCGCCGCGGTCGAGTTCGTGGCTCCCGGTGTCGGCGTGGCGGAGCTCCAGTTGGCTACGCGCCAGTTGTCCTTCGTTGCGTCGATCAATTGGAGGGACGGCCCGGTGCCATTGGCGTTGGTGGGCCAGGGCGCGGTGGAATCGTAGCGGATCTGCGCGACGATGAGTTCGTTGGTGCCGGTGCTGTCAGGGCGCAGGAGTTGGAGTCGTTCGCCCGTGTTGCCGAGCTTTCCTTCGAGCACGCCCGCGATGGCTTTCGCGGATGGGAAGGCGTTGGTGAACCCGTCGAAGTCGCCGACGGCGAGGATGAAACTGCCCGGCCAGAGGACCGTCCCGTCCGGGAAGGTGAAGTCGGCGCCGTTGATCCGCCAACGCGACAGGTCGAAGGCGGTGGTCGGCGAGCGGTTGAAGAGTTCGACGAACGACGCGTTCGTCTGAAGCGGGTTGTAGTGGATCTCGTTCAGGACCACGAAACCCTCAGGCGGGTCGATGGGATTCGGCTGGATGGCGGTGAGGGCGAGTTGCTGGCCGGCGATGGTGTTGCCGGCGAGATCCACGCCTTGAAGCGCCAGCGAATTTGTCCGGGCCGAGAGCGGGATGGCGATCTGCCAGTTGGTGAGGCCTGTCCACGTGATCGGATAGGAGACGCCGTTTACGAGGAGTCGGGCGGTGTTGATCGGGGCGAATCCTCCGAGATAAAGGAGGTTGCCCACGTTCGTCATCGTGATCCCGTTTCCGTTGGTGACGGCGAACGGCGAGGCGGCGCCGCTGGTCGCAAGGAACGAACTGAGGAAACTTGCGCGGCCGCTCAGGTAAGTCCTGATCGCGGTCGGGTCGCCCGTGTTGATGCCCTCCGCTTGGAAGCCGTTGTAGCGGCCGTCGATCTGGGCGGTGTAGGCGGCGGTCTGGAGCGGTCCGTTGACCGCATCCTGCAATCCGCGGAAGAAGGCGCGCTGGGTCGGGGCATTGGTGTAGAGCCTCCAGATGGTCGGGTCGTTCACGGAGCCCTGGCTCAAGGGCGCCTGGGTCGTCCCGTGGCCGAGGCCAAGAGTGAAGTCCACGTCCCATACGAGCAGGTGCCAGCGGTCCTCCGTGGGCTTGTAGGCATACATGTTCTTGCCGCGCTGGTAGCCGTAGCTGTCCCAGTTGCCGACGACCCGCTCGAAGGCGAAGACCCGCATCCATTGGTCCGGATCGAGATGGGTCGTGACGTTGGTGGTGAACGTGCTGTTGGTGCCGTTGAGCGCGTCGACGAGACCGTAGATCGGCGCGTAGTCGTTGGCGGAATCCTCGACGGAACGCGCGCGCCAGTTCCAGCGGTAGCTGGCCTGCTTCTTCTCGACGGCGAGCGTGAGCAGGTTCTGCGTGGTGAAGTCCCGGAGGGTTGCGTCGCGGTTCAGCAGACGGCCGTCGCTGCCGCCCGTGAGGGTGTCGTTGAACTCGAACCAGTCCTCGACCTTGTGGAGGTGGCCGTCGGAGTCCTCCGGGAACCATTGGGCGACGACGTCGCCGTTCGGTTGCTGGGCGTCCTCGTAGAAGCTGATCGCGGAAGTCCTGCGCCAGACGCCGTTGAAAATGAGATGGACCGGCCTCCGGTAGAGATACGGAAGACCAAGCTGGCGCAGGATCCAGAAGCTGACGCTCTCGCGGATGCTGGTGGAGTCGGAGCCGACGTTGCCGGTGCTGGCCATGACGAAATCGGACGCGCCGAGGAAGAGGTCATCGGCCGGGAACTCGAAGGCGTAGTCGCACATGTTGTTCAGCGGACCGTTGTAGCCCGGCGTGTGGAACGGGCTGCCGCTGTAGTAGGCGGCCATGTTGTAGACGACCCGCGACGCCCCGTAGACGAACGTCGCGTCGAGGCCGGCGTTGTAGTTCTTCAGGCGCGTGCCCCAACGCGTGACGTTGGTCGCGGTCATGAGCAACCGGTAGGTGCCGAGGGAACCGGAAGGCTGGAACTCGCCCCACCGGACAAGGCATTCGCGGTTCGGAGCGTCGGACGGGAACGTGGCGCTGGCCGGGGAACCGGCGGTGTCGGTGGCCAGGATGTTGAAGGCGACGAGAGAACCGGCGGTCTGGGCCGGGATGTTCGCGGAGTAGATCCCATCTCCGGCCACGAGATCGCCGGCGAATCCGCTGTCGTTCATGGCCTGCGAGGTCACCGTCGCCGAAGGATCGATCCGGTAACGGAGCACGACGGACCCGTTCCCGTCCGGATCCTGGATCCGGGCGGTGACGCGGACCGTGTCACCCGGCTGCGGAAGGACCGGGCTGTGCGCGACGTCGGAGATCGCCGGGCCCGCATTGGCGACACGGCGCGTGTTCGCGAGGCCGGGCGAGCCGAGGTTGGGTGGAAGAGGAAGCCGGGCGGTCGCCTCGGCCCAGTTCCCGCGAAGGCGGAGCAGAATCTCCGGCCAACCCTGCAGCCAACGGGCCTTGGCTCGGATCGTCACCACGAGGTTGTTGGTCGTAAGATCCATGCCGTAGGAGTAGCGGATGCGATTGGCCCCGGCGTCGCCGCGGGAAAGCGCGCGGACGTAGAGGCAGGGGCCGTTCGCGGTGCCGTTGGTGGGGATGATGGAGCTGAACTCGTGCGTGCCCTGGTAGGCCCAGTTGGTGGCCGTCATGGGGAAGGTCCCCTCCACGATGATGTTAGTCGCGTTGCCGTTGGGGATGACCTCGACGTCGTCGACGAGGCATTCGCCTTCACCCAGCATGAGGAGTTGAAGCGAGTCGGCGGCGCCCTGGCCGAGATCGAGTCGGGCCGGCTTTTCAATGGTGACCCACGGGGCGCTCTTCGCCGATTCGTCGCTGTCGGCCCAACTGGACGGCTGGCGTTTGTCCGCGCGCGGGTCGATCAGTTCGAGGCTGCTTCCGCCCCCGTCGGCCCAGCGGCCCCAGCGGCCGCCCTTTTGGTAGGTCACCTCGTCGACGTCGATGTAGATGGTGTTCGTCTTCACGACTCCGAGGTCGTTGGTCGACACGACCTCGTCGGGCATCGACAGGGCGAGGCGTTCGCCGCCGTTCGCAAGGGTGCCGCCGAAATTGCCAAGCGTGTTGCCGGCGTTGAGCTGGGCGTAGTTGGTCAGGAGGCGTGAAGCATTCTTCGCGATGACGACGAATCCTCCGGCCGACAGGACTGTATTCGAGGGCACGGTGAAGCTGATGCCGTCGCGCAGGCGCCAGCCGCCGATGTTCGCCGAGGATGCGCCGCGGTTGTGGAGCTCGACATACTCGTCGTCGGCGAGGCCGCTGGCCGGGTTATACATGAGTTCGTTGATGACCACCGACGAGACGCGGATGGCGTCGTTGGGAGCGCCCGGGGTCGTCGTGGCGAGGCGGTAGAACGCGCTGCCGCCATTGGGCCAACGGCCGGAGCTGGCTCCATTCTCCTGGCCGCCGAAGCGGACCGCGTCGACCACCCGGGTGAGGCCGGGATCGCGGACGAGGATGGTCTCGCCGGCGGCATCGAGCCGGAAGCCGAGCTGGGTTTCCGTGAAGGCAAGGTAACCACGCGCCGGGACGGTGGTGCCGCCGGGGATGGCGAACTTGTTCGTGCCGGTGTCGTCCGTGATCCAGCAGCCGGACAGGTCGACGGCGGTGTTCCCGTGGTTGTAGAGCTCGATGAAATCCAGTTGAGGGAGGTCGGTGTGGGCGAGGTATTCGTTGATGACGATGTTCGCGTAGGGATTTGCCAGGAACGGTTCGGCCCTGCCCGGAGAACCGCCGACGAAACCGCTGGCCGACCACGCCCGAGGATCGTTCTCGCCGAACGAAGGCTTCGCGAGGACCAGCGAGTGGCCGGCTCCGTCGGGTGAAACGGGCCAGGGGCCGTCGGTGCCGTAGGCGACTTCCTGCAGGACACCCCCGATGACTTCCCGGAGGCGAAGCGTTCCGCCGGAATTGCCGAGGCTGTTGGTGTAGGGGCCGGCGACGTTGGTGATGCCGTAGGAACCGGCGACGAGGGCGGGAGACCGGGCGATGACGAGGTAGGCACCGGGCCCGATGAAGGTGTTGGTCGGGAAGGTGAAGTCGATGTCGCCGCTCAGGCGCATTCCCGAAAGCTCCTGCGGGAAGTTGGCCGAGTTGTAGAGCTCGACCCACTCGAGGAGGTTCGTTCCGGGACCGGGTGCCGGATGATACATGATCTCGGTGAACGCGAGCGGCGTGCGCCGGCTGGTCGGCCCGGCGGGTTCAGACGGCAACTGCGCGATGGTGGTGGCCGAGGGCGGTGTGTTGGTGAAGGAACGGATCTTCGCGAGGGCCGGCGAATTGGTCAGCCGGCTGTTGAGCATGGGGCCGACGAGGAGCGTGTTCGACGCGTTGATCACGCTGGTCCCGAGCTGCCACCAGGCTGATCCGTCGATGCTGGAGTAGCCGGTGAAGTTGGTGCCCGAGCGGACGAGACGCACCCACGTCTGCGGAAAGTTGGCGGGGTAGAAACCGATGTTGGTGGAGGAGGCGCCCGGGGCGGTGCGGGCCTGGAAGAAGCTGCCCGCCGCTCCCGGCGTGGTGACGCTTGCGGCGAAGACGCTGTTGGAATTGAGGGTTTCCCTCGCCATCAGACCCGCGCGGGCCCAGGCGTTCTCCGCCGCCAACGTGTCGACGCGGGCCTGCAGGTCGAAGTCGCCGGAAATGACCCGGTAGCCGAGGAGGAACTGGTCGCTGGTGCGCAACGCATCGGAGCCGGTCGACGCGAGGTCGTAGCCTCCCGCGACGTTGGTGATCGAGCCCGGGACCGATGGATTGCCGATGTTCCAGACGCCGAGCGGTTGGGCGGTGAACTGGCGCTGGGAAGCGGCGAGGATGGTGTTCGGGGTGAAGGCGATGTCGCGGACGTTGCTGACGGTGAGGGCGTAGGTTTGGCCAAGGGCCAGAGGCGTGGTGGTCAGGCGCACGTTGCGGCTGTCCGTCGTGGCGAAAGCCGCCGAAGTCACCGTGGCTCCGCCGATCGCGTAGTTCGCCGTGTTGGTTGCGGAGGCCGCTTCCACCACCTCCGAAAAACCCACGACAAGTCCGTTGGTCGCCTCGTTGGCCACCGTCACGATCGTCGGACGGACGGTATCGGGGACGACGGTGAGCACCGCTTCGAGCGATGTCGCCGATCCGTAGCCGTTGTTCACGACGAGCCGCAGCCGCTCGTTGTTGTTGGTCATCGAGACCGACAGGATGGTGTAGGCGAAGTTGAACGCACCGGGGATGTTGGTGCCATTGCGCTGCCAGCTGTAGGACGGGTTCAGGCTCGCGGCCTGGCCGGTGAAGATGACCGGCGCGCGTTCGGCGACCGATTGGGACACGGGATCCTGCGTGATGAACGGGGGAGGAACACCGATCGCCCGCAGGCGACTGGCCGGAATCGGTCGTTCGAGGGTGCCGTTCGGGAGCTGCCAACCGACCGACAGGTTGTCGCCCCCGAAGGACTCGGTTGATCGGGCCTCGATGTAATACCACTCGTTGCTCGCGAGAAAAATGGACCCGACCGTATTGGACGAGACGTTGGCCGCGAGGTTGGGGTTCATCAGCGGGAACCATGCGGTCGGGTTGGTCCGGTTCAGGGTGGAGTCCCAGTTGGTCGCCGAGCTGGAGGCCCTCTCGACGGCGATCAGGCGAAGGCCAGCGGCGGTGTCATTCGTTCCCAGGTAGAGGGCGCCCTGGTCGTCGCTGTTGATCCAGAAGGTGTAGATGCCGTTTGTCGGGGCGCGGACCAGTGCGCGGACCCGCTGGCCATACTGGTCTCCCGTGTCGCGCGGAAGCACGTCGAAGGTGGAGAGCAGATTCGAGCTGTTCGGACTGTTTGGGAACGAGGCGAGATTGGTCAGGGCGCTGATCGTCCCGCCAACCACGGGAGAATAGACCTCCCGGTAGACACCGCTGAATTGTGCGAGGAGAGTCGTTGAAGTTCCTTGGAGGACCAGCAGAACGAGCAGCAGGCAGGCACGAAGTTGGACGGAGACGGTGAAAGGAACCGGGTTCATTGGGAGTTTCAGGAACGTAACATGCGGAATGCCGTGCTCAAAGGGGGAATGTCCAGTTGGGTGGCGCCAATTGAGCGGCTGCACAAGATTTCTGCTTAAGGTTTTTGGTTCACCCGCCGATGGACCACTCGTCGAACTATGATCTTCCTCCTTGCTGCGATTCTCTGGTGCGGATTGTTGTTTGCGGCCCTCGCCCTCGCCCGGGCCAACCG
>JAYUUX010000310.1:0-9086 GCA_043754645.1 Verrucomicrobiales bacterium
CTTTTTCGCCTGAGACGCGCGCCACGGCCCTCGAAGCACTGTTCTCCCGCGAGCCGTGGACATTCGCCGTGCTGCAACACGCGCAGAAGGATGGAACGCCCACCTTCGACGCGACCCGCCGGAGTCAGTTGCTCAAGCACTCCTCGGCGCGCGTTCGCGAGCTGGCCGGCAAGGTGTTCAACACGGCTACGGCCTCAAGCCGCGCAAAAATCATCGAGCAATTCCAGCCCGCGCTCAAACTCACCGGTGACGTGACACGGGGCGAAGCGGTCTTCACCAAACTGTGCATCACCTGCCACAAGCGCGGCGCGGCCGGGAACGAAGTCGGGCCGGACCTGCGATCCGTGGCGGGACATCCGCCGGAGAAGCTGCTCGCGAACATTCTCGATCCGAGCGCCGACGTGCAGCCGGGTTTCCACGCCTACCACTGCCGGCTGGCCGACGGCACCGAAATCTACGGACTCATCGCCGCCGAGACGGGCAACAGCATCACCTTCAAGCTGGCCGATGCCACCACGCAGGTCGTGCGCCGCGCGGACATCGCCGAACTGCGCGGCGGCAGCATCTCGCTCATGCCCGAAGGATTGGAAGCCGGCTTGAGCCAACAGGACATGGCGGACTTGATTTCTATGCTGCGTTCGCTCGCCCCGTCCCCTTGACCGGGGCCCGACGGCCACACCGCCCAACAGACGGGGCCCCGATCGGAATCGCGATGCCTCTCCGATTTTGACGGCAAATGGCGAACGCCCGGTTCAATCTCCTGGAACCCATGAAAGCCCTGCTCGTCTTGATTGCCGCCTTCGGCCTTTGCCGCCTGCCAACGCAAGCGGCGGGAAGACCCAACATCGTCTACCTCCTCGTAGACGACCTCGGATATGCGGATTGCGGGTTCATGGGCGGCACCGACATCCGCACGCCGCACATCGACAAACTGGCGAAGGAAGGCTCCATCCTGAGTTCGTTCTATGTGCAGCCCGTCTGTTCGCCCACGCGCGCGGCCCTGCTCACGGGGCGTTACGCGACCCGCACGGGCGTCTACAACGTCGTCCGCCCCGGTGCACCGTGGGGCCTGCCGCTGGCCGAGCGGACATTGCCGGAGGCTCTACGCGAGGCCGGATACCGGACGGCGATCTGCGGCAAGTGGCACCTCGGCGAGTTCCAGCCGGACTACATGCCGACGAGGCGCGGGTTCGACCAGCAGTATGGGCACATGTTCGGGGCGATCGACTACTTCACCCATCTTCGCGACGGCAAACACGACTGGTATCGCAACGACAAGCCCTCGCAGGACGAAGGATACTCGACCCATCTGCTGGCGAAGGACGCCTGCCGGGTCATCCGGGAACAGCCCGCCGGCAAGCCGTTGTTCCTCTACGTTCCCTTCAACGGAATCCACGGCCCGCACCAGGTTCCGGAGAGCTACAAGGCTCCCTACGTGAAACTGCCCGAGCCACGTCGCACCATCGCCGGAATGCTTGCGGCCGTGGATGAGGCCGTCGGACAAATCACGGCCGCGCTCGACGAGAAGGGGCTGCGCAAGGACACGCTGATCATCTTCTCCAGCGACAACGGCGGACCCAATCCGGGGAAGGCGACGATGAACACCCCTTTGCGCGCCGGAAAAGGAACCATCTACGAGGGCGGCATCCGCGTCTGCGCGTTCGCCAACTGGCCCGGGCGGGTTCCCGCCAATTCGACCAACCGGGAACCGATGCACGCTGTCGACTGGTATCCCACCCTGCTCAAACTCGCCGGGGTCTCGGCCGGGCAGAAGCTGCCTCCTGACGGCCTCGACATCTGGCCGACGCTGGCCCACGGCACAAAGTCCCCGCACGACGCGATCCTTCTGATGGGCACATCCCCCGGCAACGCCGCGATTCGCATGGGCGATTGGAAACTGCTCGTCAACGCCGGCGAGAACGATGCGGAAGACGCGACAGCCGTGGACGCGCAATCCACCGGCAACGTGGAGCTCTACAACCTCTCGGACGACATCGGCGAACGGAACAACCTTGCCCCTTCGAGACCTGAGAAGGTCAAGGAACTGCGGACCCGGCTCGCCCTATTCCTCAAAGACGCTGCACCTTCGGGCAACACCGCCGCGCAGGCTGGCACCGGCAAGAAGGCCAAGAAGAGAAAGGCCCCATGAAACAAACCGGCCAACAGTCCCCGTTCGCAGACTCCGACTCCTATGTTTCCGTCTGCACACCTAAAAAGGATGCGCCGCTGACTGGACGTCATGCGGCCAGGAGCATCGCCCCGGGAAATGCGTCCGCGCTCACCCGGTCCGGGAGCGCATCGCACGGTCTCGCCGGAAAAGCGGACGTGCTGGAAGGCGCCGGCGTGTTGACCGTGGAAGATGGCCCACGGCAGGAGGGCCAGGCCGCGGGCGCCCACGGACTGTATGGTTTAGCCGCCGATCAGCTCCCAAAGACCGACCGCGTCGCCCCGGAATCCGATCGCCTAGATCCGATGTCGGCCCGTCTTGAAACGAGCCGCGATCCGGGACTCGGCCGGGTTGACCGGGCGTTCCCGGCGGAGAGCACCATCCGCATGAAACCTT
Organism: Verrucomicrobiales bacterium; assembly: GCA_043754645.1. Classification (GTDB taxonomy): domain Bacteria; phylum Verrucomicrobiota; class Verrucomicrobiia; order Limisphaerales; family CANJSG01; genus CANJSG01. Next base: position 2,564 of record JAYUUX010000310.1, read on the forward strand.
TCCTGCTGACCATCCTCATCGCCCTTGTCTGCGGCCGCACCTTTGCGGCCGAGGCCACCAGACCGAACATCCTCCTCATCCTCGCCGACGACCTCGGGTGGTCGGACCTCGGGTGTTACGGGGGCGAGATCAGGACGCCGCATCTCGACGCCCTGGCGAAGAACGGCCTGCGGCTGACCCAGTTCTACAACTCGGCGCGCTGCTCACCGACGCGCGCCGCAATTCTCACGGGCTTGCATCCGCATCAGGCGGGGTTTCCGAATCTGAGCGGCACATTGCCGAAGAATGCCGCGACCATTCCCGAAGTCCTCAAGACCGCCGGCTACAACAGCTACATGGTGGGCAAGTGGCATCTCAATGCGAAGAACCCGCCCACGGAACGCGGCTTCGACGAGTTCTACGGCATGCTCGGCGGCTTCAACTCGTGCTGGCAGGAGGACCCGTTCTACACGCGCTGGCCCCAGGGACGAACGAAGCGGCCGTATGCGAAGGATGCGTTCTACGCGACGGACGTTTTCGCGGACTATGCGGTGGATTTCATCACCGAAGGGCAGAAAAGCGGGAAGCCCTGGTTCACGTATCTCGCCTTCAACGCGCCCCACTTTCCACTGCACGCGCCCGAACCGGACATCGCGAGGTATGAGGCGACGTATCTCGCCAAGGGCTGGGACCGCATCCGCGAGGATCGCCTTGCGCGGATGAAGGAGCTGGGTCTTGTGCCGCGCGGCCTCGCGCTCCCGCCCCGGGGCCATGTTCCCGCGAACCGCTTCAACACGCAGACTGGCTGGGCCGACAAGGACAACCCCGCATGGGATTCGCTGCCCGAGGATCGCCGCCGCGATCTCGCCCGACGCATGGCGGTGTATGCGGCGATGGTGGACCGCATGGATGCCGCCATTGGGCGCGTGGTGGCGCACTTGAAGACGACCGGGCAATTCGACAACACGGTCGTCTTCTTTCTCAGCGACAACGGCGCGTGCGCGGAATGGGACCCATGGGGTTTCGACCAGAACAGCGGCCCACAAAACGTGCTGCATGCGGGCGGGGATTTGAAGACGGTCGGCGCGCCCGGCAGCTACGTGAGCTACGGCAGCGGCTGGGCCAACGCGTGCAACACGCCGTTCCGGCTCTACAAGCACTACAACCACGAGGGCGGCGTCCGCACGCCGTTCATCGTCCACTGGCCCGCCGGCCTGAAGGCCAAAGGACTCGCGGCGGGACCGGGTTACATCACCGACTTTTTGCCGACAATCTGCGGGCTGACCGGCGCGACGTATCCGCAGGATCGGGAGGGCGTTTCGTCCCCGCCCCGGGAAGGCATCAGCCTTCTGCCCGCATTCGACGGCGATCCGCTACCGAAGCGGAAAATCTTCATCGAGCACGAAGGCAATCGCAGCGTGCGCGACGGGGACTGGAAACTTGTCGCGCTGCACGACAAGCCATGGGAGCTCTACAACGTGGCCAACGACCCGACGGAGATGACCGACCGGGCGGCGGACGAACCGCAGCGGACGGTAGCGATGGCGAAAGCGTGGGACGAGTGGGCCGAACGCTGCTCCGTGGTCGAGAAGCCCGCCGCCACGACGACGGTCCCGGAGAACCCCCAGGTCGCGAACCAGCCGCTCACGATCCGCTGCGACGTGGAAACGACCGAGAAAAACGGAGTCATCCTCGCACAGGGCGGGAACCAGCACGGCTATGCGCTGCATCTCAAGGACGGCCATCCCGCTTTCACCGTCCGGATCGACGGCAAGATCACTTCCGTCACCGCGCCCGCCGCCGTGCGTGGAAAGTTTTCCATCACCGCGACACTCCGCGAGGGCGGCCTGATGACGCTAGACATCGATGGCCAACAAGTCGCCACGGGCAAAGCGCCCGGCCTCATTCCCAGGCAACCGCAGGATGCGCTCTCCATCGGCGAGGACGCCCGGACCCCCGTCGGCGATTACACCGCGCCGCATGCCTTGAAGGCCAAGGTCGAGAACGTCAGCGTCAACACCCGATGACACCATGAAGGAGCTGACTCTACTCGTTTTGTTTGGCGCGCTCTGCTGCCAGGTCTCCGCCGCCGGGATCACCAACACGGTCGAGTCCGCCACGCGCCGCGGCCTCGCACTGGTGACCCGCGCCGCCACCAACTGGCAGAAAAACAAGTCATGCTTTTCCTGCCACCACCAGACGCTGCCGATGCTCGCGATGCAGCAGGCGGCCCGGGCCGGTTTTCCGTTGGACCGGGCATGGCTCAAGTCGCAAGCAGATACTACCCACCGTTATTTCAGGGATCGGATCGATGGCATGGATGACGGCGACCATGTGCCTGGCGGCGCGGCGACCACGGCTTTCGGCTTCTGGGCTCTGAGCCTGGACGAGCGTCCGTCCGACCAGACCACGACGGCGATGGTGGCCTATCTCCTCCAGATTCAAGGTGTCGCCCGGCTGAGCAACCGCCACCCGGGCAGTCCTCCCAAGCTGGAGGACGGCCGCTGGCAGGCAACTTGTCGGCGCGCGCCAATGCAGGCTTCGACCATCGGCGACACCGTGCTCGTGTTGATTGGTCTGGAAAAATACGCGACCCCGGAGCAGCAACCGCGAGTGGCGCACGCGAGAGAGGCGGCGGAGAAATGGCTGGCGCAAACGCCGCTGAAGACCCAGCAGGATCGTGTTTGGCGCCTGTGGGGTCTGCATCATCTCGGCGGTGTAGCCGCCAACAAAAAGAACGTGGAAGCCGCCATCCTCAGCGCCCAGCGCGATGACGGTGGTTGGGCCGAGGACGATGATCGGCAAAGCGATGCCTACTCAAGCGCCCAGACCCTGTTCATGCTTTGCCATACCGGAACGGCGCGGGACAGCGTCGCCGCGCGACGCGCCCGTGATTATCTGTTGAAAACGCAACTCGCCGACGGATCCTGGCTCGTCGAATCCCACGTGAAACAGAAGGCGCAGCCCTATTTCGAGAACGGGGACCCGCACGGCGAGCACCAGTTCATCTCTACCGCCGCGACCGCGTGGGCCACGGCGGCGCTGGCTCAACTGTTGCCCGAAAAATAATTGAAAACGACGCACCTGATAATCCTGTTGAGCCTCCTGATGGACGCGCGCGCCTTCGCCGCCGAATCCACGCAACCAAAGCCCAATATCCTCGTCGTGCTTGCGGACGACTTCGGTTGGGGCGATGTGAGCAGCTATGGAGGCAAGGTCCCGACACCGGCCCTCGACCGGATGGCCCGGGAAGGGACGCGCTTCACGCAGTTCTATGTGGCGTCGCCGATCTGCTCGCCGTCGCGGTGCGGCATCATCACGGGGCAGCAGCCGGGAAAGTGGCGCATCACCAGTTTTCTCCAGACCCGCAAGGGCAACCGCGAGTGCGGGCAGGCGGACTTCCTGGATCCCGCCGCGCCGTCGCTCCCGCGCACGCTGAAGGCCGCCGGCTATGCCACCGCACACATCGGCAAGTGGCACCTGGGCGGCGGACGTGACGTGACAAACGCGCCGAAGTTCGCGGCCTACGGCTACGACGTGGGGTTGGGCACCTACGAAAGCCCGGAGCCGCATCCCGACATCACCGCGACGAACTGGATCTGGTCGACAAGGGACAAGGTGAAACGCTGGGACCGCAGCGCATGGATGGTGGACCGCACGCTGGAGTTCATGCGCGCCCACACCAATCAACCGTGCTTCGTGAATCTCTGGCTGGACGACCCACACACCCCGTGGGTTCCGAAAGAGGGCGGGGCCGGACCGAACACGCGCAAGAGCCACGCCGTCGTGCTCAAGGAGATGGACCGCCAGATCGGCCGCCTGCTCGAAGCCCTGCGAACCGCGGACCCTTCGCGGCCCACGCTCGTGGTCTTCCTTGGCGACAACGGTCCGCTGCCGACCTTCGAGCAGGAGCGAAGCGCCGGCCTGCGCGGCAGCAAGCTCAGCCTCTACGAAGGCGGCATCCGCGTCCCGTGCATCGTCTGGCAGCCCGGTGTCGTTCCGTCGGGCCGTGTCGATGACGCGAGTGTCTTCACGGCGTGGGATCTGTTCCCGACGCTTTGCGCGCAAGCCGGCGTGGCGCTACCGATGGGCTACACGGGTGATGGCGAAGATTTCTCCAAGGCGCTGCGTGGTCAGGGCGTCACCCGCGCCAACCCGCTTTTCTGGGAATACGGCCGGAACACCAACTCGTTCGCGTATCCCGGCGGCGCGAACCGCAGCCCGAACGTGGCGATGCGCGATGGCTCCTGGAAACTGCTGGTGAACGCCGACGGCAGCGGACCCGAGCTCTACGACCTCGCTACCGATCGGAACGAGACCACCAACCTGGTTTCCAGCCGCCCGTCCGTTTCCGCTTCGATGAAGGAGGCGGCATTGAAATGGCGAGCCTCCTTGCCGACTCCTCCGACAACCCCATGAGCCCCTCCGTTGTCGACCGACACGCACGCTGCGATCGCAGCCGGCGTTCGATCATTGCCCGGTGCCCGCGGAGCGGTCCCCAAGATCATGCCGGCCATTCTGACGATGGGGCGCCAACCCCAACCGGGGGCGTCCCGTCGCGAACTGGTCGCGGCGATCGTGGCCACCGGTGAACCAGCGGTTGGCGGCGCATTGGCCGATGTTTTTCCAAGCTGACCCACCACTGCCCGTGAGATGGCCTTCAATGCCCTGGCCATTCGCCCGGCCTGGACCGTCGCCCCAAAACCGACGGCTGGCGCCCAAGCCCCGGGAGTGCCCGCCGGTAGACTGAGGCCGGATCCGCCGAACGACGGGTCGGCCTCGAACGCCGGGGGCGTAGATCCGTCGCTTAACCGGATTCCATTTCCGGCCGAAGTCCCGTCACAGCAGCGTGACCACGTTCATCCCAAATCCTGAAACCATTCGAAGCCTGCGAATCCTCACCTTGGAGGACGACCAGGAGTTCTCGAGTGTCCTGAAGTCGCATCTGGAACATCACGGCCATTCGGTGACAGCCGTTCCAAACGGCTCCGAAGGCCTGAAACTCATCATGCAGGAGGACTTCGACGTCATCATCTGCGACCTGATGATGCCGCAGGTCGCCGGCAACATGTTCTACGTGGCCGTGGAAAAATCGAAGCCGCACCTGAAGGACCGGTTCATCTTCGTGACCGGATTCGGCAGTGAACCCAAGGTTGAGCAGTTCCTAAAGAGCAGCGGCCAGAAGCACCTTTGGAAGCCCTTCTCGCCTTCCGACCTGCTTCGGACCATCGACGAGGTCACCCGCCCCCGGAAAGCCTGATCGAAGTCATTCCACGCTCTTGGCAGGCGGACGGTTCCGGTGTTTGCTCCTGCCATGTCGAGCTCCTCCCTCAAGATCGCCTGGATCGTGGCAGCCGTGAGCTGCGCGGGCGCCGTCGGTGTCTGGGTCTACGCCAACGATCCAGTGAGACAGGCGGACGTCACCCTGCTCCGCGAGACCTCCGAGGAAGCCCGCCGCCTCGACGCCGAGAACAAGAAGCTCTCGGCCACGATGCCAAAGGACGAGGAGGTCGCCGCGCTCCGTCGGACCAATGCCGAGATGCTCCGCATCCGCACCGAGACCCTGCAGGCGCGTCGCGATACCGCCGCGTTGAACCGATCGACCAACGCCCAACCAGCCGCAGTCGTTCCGGAACTCGCCGAGCTTTCCACCGAAAACCAGCGGCTCCGCGCCGAAGCCCTCGCGCTCGTGAACCGGGCCGCCGCCGTCCCGACGGAAGTTGCAGTGACCGCCGCGGCCCCTGTCCGTTCGTCCGCCGCGGATTCCGGCCGCATCATGCTCGAGATGATGCGCCGTCTCCGTGAACAGGGTGCCGACCCGGAAACCATCCGGGCGACCGCTTTGGGCCTTCGGAAATACGTGCAGGAAAACGGAGCCTCCCCAGCCAGCCCGACCGACCTTTCCAAATACCTGCCCCCAGATGTCCTCGAAAAGTTGAAGGGCGAATCCTTCGAACTCGTGCAGAAAAGCGCCGACGGGACCACCTACTTCTCAACCAACGCCACCGGCGTGGTCATCCGCAAAGAGAGTCCCAAGCCCTGATCCCTTTCCCGTCATGCGCCTCATCTGGATTCCCATCCTCCTCATCGTCGCCTCCCTTTCGTGGGCGGGCCTCAGCCTGTCGGAACACCTCAAGACAACCGCCGAAGCCGACCAACTCAGGGTCCTCGGCGGCGATCTCTCGAAGATCCGCCAACGCAACCTCGACCTCAAGGCGGGTTCCGGACTTCAGGCCGAAGTGGATCGCCTGAAAAAGGAAAACGAGGGCTTCGACGAAGCCAAGAAGGAGAACGAGAAGGTCATGGCGGAGAAAGCCGAGACCGACAAACGGGTCAACGAACTCAAGAAGACCCAGATCGAAGCCCGCCGCGAAAAATTGGCGACCGAAAACCAGCAACTGCAGCAAAGGACCAAGGAAGCGCAGTCCGCCGTTTTCGCCGGCACACAACAGGCCTGCTTCCAGATGATGAAGCAGATCCAGGGCGCCAAGGAGCAGTGGGCGTTGGAGAACCGCAAGGACGCCACCGGCCTGCCCACGGCGGA
>JAYUUX010000311.1:0-8649 GCA_043754645.1 Verrucomicrobiales bacterium
CGTTGACCGCTCCCGAATCCCTCGGATTCCTGAAGGGTTCGTCGCTGTCGGTCGGTTACATCCTCGGCAACAACTCGTTCACCGCGAACACCGTTCAGCACATCTATGTCGGAGCTGTTCTTGCAACTCCCGTGGCCGGCCTGAACTTCGGTGCCGCCTACGACTACCAGGAAACCAGCACCCTCGGTGGCGTTGGCTCCCCGGCTGTCAGCAGCGCCATCGCGCTCTACGGATCTTTTGCAGCGAGCGACAAGCTCAAGCTCAACCTCCGTGGCGAAATGGCTCACGGCAACGCCTTCGTCGTCGTCGCCGGGCAGCGCAAGGATCTCTACAGCGTCACAGCCACTGCTGACTACGCCCTCTGGAAGAACGTCATCACCCGCGGTGAAGTCCGTTGGGACAACGCCAGCGGCAGCCCCTACGGCGTTCCTGCTGACGAGAAGAACCTGCTGACGGTCGCCCTGAACGTCATCTACGTGTTCTGATAACCCTCCGGGTTTGATTCATCGCCCTTCCCTGCGAAAGCGGGGAAGGGCTTTTTGTTGCCACTGATCGGGGCTCAAAGCGGCGCCGGGCTAAGGCCCGATCTCAATGAGCGCTGGCGAGCCGCTCCATTCCCGCCAGAAATCGTCGTTGTGTGGTTTCCCACGAGTTGGCACGGCGAAAGGCTGAAAGGTCCGCCGCGGCGAGACAGTTGCCACCGGCCCTCATCTCCGTGACCACCCGCACAGCCTCCGCCTTGAACGCCGCGAGATCGAAGGCGGGCGCATACCGGACCAAGTCGCCGAAGAGCGGCCGGTAGTTCGGCACGTCGTAGGCCACAACAGGCGTCTGCGCGATGATGCTCTCGCCGATCACGCGGGGACTGCCCTCGTGCTTGCTCGGCATCAGGAAAACCCGACCCGCCTTGAACAGGCGGATCTTTTCCTCTTCGGTGACGAAGCCGGAGAACTCCACGTTCTTGGTCAGCCCACGTTTCTCCACCTCCGGCGCAAGGGCGTCGCGCACATTGCCGATGAACATCGTCTTGAAGTCGGGAAACCTCCCGGCCAGTTCGACCAATGTATCCAGCAAATCGTCGATGCCCTTTTGCCGATGCACGCGGCCGATCCAAACCACATCGTATTGCCGGGCCTGTTCCGGAACGGAATCGGTCAACCCCACTTCGAGCCCGTAGGACAGGAGCGTCCGCTCCTTCTCGCCGGCACCAAGTCCATTGAGCCGCGGCTCCATCAGTGGGTGGAGATAGAAGAGATGCTTCTTCCGCTGCTTGCAGAAACGTCCCAGCGACCATTCCTGGCTGCCCCAGTAGTGGAGCGACGCGAGGCGTTTCGGATCCACGTCGGGCCGGCTTCGTCTCAGCACCTGGCCGAACGTCGGGGCTTCCATGTGGAGCACCATCATCTTGTGCCGCGCGGCGCTGGAGATCACCGGAAGGACATCGAACCAGTAGTCACTCACCGCATAGGCGAAGTCCTCCGGCCGGATGACGCCGAGATGCCGACGCGTCCGGCGATAGCGTGCGAAGAAGTCGCGGAACATCGCAATCTGCCCGCCCAGCGCGGACTGGTTCACCTTCGCCATCTTGGTGTCGTCGGTCAGCGTGACGGCGCCGGGCAGCCCGTGTTTCTCGACAACTTCCTTCAAGGCATGTCCGCCGAAGAAGTTGAGATTGTAGCCGGCGGCCGCGGCACCCTCCGCGAGCTTGAGGAAATGGATGTCGCCGCCGGCGATGCTGGTGGAGAACACGCCGTTGGTGATGAGGTGAAGCGTCGGCCGGCTCATGATCGGGTCACTGCTTGAGGGTCTGCTTCACCTGGAGGTCGGCAATGAGGTTCCGGTTTTTCCGACCGGCCCGGTGGGTTTGAATTCCCCACAGCACGCCGAGCAGACTCGCGACGCTTGCCGGGATGTGCCAGAGCCACGCCGCGTCGCGGTCTCTGCAGAGTCCACGAACCGTGTGCCACGCCGGCCCGAAAAAACTGACGCAGTAAAAGGCCGCCAGCCACGCGGGGACTGGCGGCTTTTCGCGCATCCAGTTGACTGGCTTCTCCTCCTGCACGCGGAGAAAGTGGACCGTGGCCCGGCGGCGCTTCTGCAGAAATCCTTTCAGCGTCTGCACGTAGTAGTGGTGCACGCCGCGGCCACGAACCCGGAGCCATTCACGTTTGCCGGCCTTCATCAGGTGAAGCGCCACGTGGGTATCCTGGAAATGATCATCGGCTTTCACAGCCTCGAGATCCGCGCGGCGGAACACGAATCCATTGGCCCCGAGCGGATAGCTGAAGGTTCCTTCCGACAGAGTCCACCGCTCGATCTCGCCCTCGCGCCCGACCAGTCGGGGATTGCTAGCCATCAGCCAACAGATGGGATCGCTGATGTGGAGCCGTGCGGTCACGTAGCGGCAAAACGAGGTCATCTTCCCCGAAGGAAGGTAGTAGCCTTCGACGCCCAATGCGTTCGGCCGGTCACGGAGCGCGATCACCGCCAACTCCAGGTAGTCGGGATGGGTCAACTCGTTGTCGGCGTCGACGAACACGATGAACTCGCCGGTCGCGTGTTTGAGGGCGATCCGTTTGCCCTCCTCCATGTTCTTGCCGGTGTCGTCGATCACCAGTGCGCCGTAGCGCGCGGCGATCCCTCGCGTGCCGTCCTTGCTGAAGGCATCGCCCAACACGACCTGCAGCTTGTCCTTCGGATAAGTCTGCCGCGCGATCGACGACAGGCAGTTGTCCAACAACGCGCCCGCGTTGAGCGTGGGCATGATGATGCTGACCCGTGGAAGTTCGTTGCTCGACATCGACGCCGCGGAATCTCCGGCTGGTTCCGCTTCCGCTCAAGCCTGCAATCCGACCGACCGACCGGGAAGCCGTCGGGAACACGAATCGCGGCGGCTCCGGTTGATTTCCCGGCAACCAAACGAAACCCTCGCGGCCGACTGATGACGAGTTCCAACAGCCGTAGATCCCATGCATGGCACGCGCCCGACTACGACCTCGCGGCGACGCTCGGCTGCGGCCAGGCGTTTCGTTGGACGCCAGTCGGCAACGCATGGGAAGGCGTGGTGGGCGGCCGCTGGGTCTGCCTCAGGCAATCCGGCGAAACGATCTCCGCCGTGTGCGCGGCAGACCAGCGCGGCTGGGCTTGGCTCGAGGACCATCTCCAACTGAGCGTCGATCTCGCCGTAGTGCTGGCCAGTTTTCCGGACGACATCCCCCTCCGGTCGGCGGTCGGCGCGTGCCGGGGGCTTCGCCTGTTGAAGCAGGAACCATGGGAATGCCTCGCGTCGTTCATCTGCTCCTCGACCAAGCAGATCGTGCAGATCCGGCAGATCATCGCGCTGTTGAGCGAACGCTTCGGCGACGCAATCCCGTCGGCGCACGGCCTTGCGCACGCGTTTCCATCCCCCGCGCAGATCGCCGCCGCGACCGACGCGGAACTGCGCGCCTGCAAGCTCGGTTTCCGTGCGCCGTATCTGCTGGCGACCGCACGCAAGATCGCGTCCGGCGAATTGGATCTGGAAGCGCTGACGGCCATGCCGCTCGCCGAAGCGCGGGCGAATCTCGAAAGCCTGCCGGGAGTCGGGCGCAAGGTGGCCGACTGCGCGCTGTTATTCGGCTTCGGTTTCCCCACGGCGTTCCCGGTCGACGTGTGGGTCCTCAAGGCCCTGCGCCAGCTCTACTTTCCGAAACGGAAACCGCGCCCGGCCAGGCTGCGTCGCTTTGCCGACACCTACTTCGGACCGCACGCGGGCTATGCCCAGCAGTATCTCTTCCACGCGATGCGGCTTGGAAAACTCTCGCCGGCAGCCGGGCTTCCGGGCTGACATCGCCGCCGTGCCCCGCCGCACTTCAACCGCAACCGCGCCTCGCTCCAAGGTTCCGACCGGCTATCGGCAACTGGAATACGTCTCGACGATCGACGACTCGCGGCAGCCCTGCGCGCTGTGGGTTCCGGAAGGCTACACGGCCCACAAATCCTGGCCCCTGCTGATCGTGCTGCACGGAAGCGATGCGGACCATCGGATGATCCCGGAGGAATGTTTCCAGATTCCCAAGCACGGCTTCGATGATCGGATCCTGCTGTTGTCGCCCTTCGGCCGGGGCGACGTCGATTGGCGCTGGATGGGCGAGGCGGATCTATGGGAGACGCTGCGGCTCGTTCGGGAAACGTATCGGATCGACGGGCGTCGGATCTATCTCGCCGGTCTTTCGATGGGCGGATTCGCCACATGGAGACTGGGGGCGGAATTTCCCGATCAGTTCGCGACGATCGTTCCTATCTGCGGCGGCGGCGACCCCGCCACCATGCCGGCCCTCAAACGCAAACCGATCTGGTGCGTCCACGGCGACTCGGACGAAGTCGTCCCCGTGGAACAATCCCGGACGCTGGTGGCAGCGCTCCGGAAACTGGACTCGCCCGTGCGATACGATGAACTCGAAGGTCACGGCCACGATTCATGGACCTGGCTGCTCCAGCCCGGGCGACGCAGGGCATTCGTCGACTGGCTCCTCGAGCACAAACAGACCACGGCGGCCCCGGTCGTCCCGGGTCCTCGTCGCGCCGGACACTTCGCGGATCTTTTCGGTGAACGCCTGATCATTACCCACCCGACGGCCTCGGCAATTCCCCAGGAGGCCAACCTCCTGCGCGCCGAGGCGGAGAAACTGGCGCGGTTCCAATTCGGCGATCGGGCCATGCGCTCGGGAAAGCTGCGGGTGAAACCCGACGCGGAACTTACCGCGGGCGATCTTGGCGAAGCCAATCTTCTGGTGCTCGGTCGCAGCGACAACCACACCGTTCTGCGCCGTGCCGGGAAACGTCTCCTCGCTCGCCATGACAGCGGCCGGCTCGTCTTCCGCGGCGAGACGTTGCTCGGGAAAAACTGGGCGGCGGCCACCGTTCAAGCCGGTCCGTGGAACCGTTCGCGACTGCTGGGCTTGATCACCTATCAACAGCGAGGCCAGATCGCCGGGCTTGCGGGGCGTTTCATGGAGCAACTCGACGGGATGGGCGCCACCAACCTGCTCGACACACGGTCCGGAGTCCTCTCGGCGTTCAGCGGTAGGGCTGGTGCAGTTTGACCGTGTCCTCGGGCTTCACCTTCTTCGTGCGGACCCGGATGTTCAGCATCTCCACGCCGACCGCGAAGGCCATGGCGAAGTAGACGTAGCCCTTGCTGATGTGTTGTTTGAACCCTTCGGCCGTAAGAAGGCATCCGATGAGGATGAGGAAGCTCAGCGCCAGCATCTTCACCGTCGGATGCCGGTCGACGAAGTCGCTGATCTGGTTGACGAACACGAGCATCACGACCACCGCGACGATCACCGCGGTGATCATGATCCAAAGCTGGGACACCATGCCCACGGCGGTGATCACGGAATCGAGGGAGAACACGACGTCGAGGATCAGGATCTGGGTGATGACGCTCGAGAAAGAAACCGTCATGCCCGCGCTCTTCTCTCCGTCGTGGCCTTCGAGTTTCTCGTGGATCTCGCGCACGCTCTTGAAGATCAGGAACAGACCGCCGATGAAAAGGATCAGATCCTTGCCCGTATTCGGGAACGGCAGACCGAACGGCTGCCAGGACCACAGTTCGTTCTTCAGGCTCATGACCCAGGAGATGGAGAAGAGCAGGCCGACGCGGGTGATGAGCGCGAGCATCAGACCGATGCGACGGGCCCGCGCCTGCTGATCCGGCGGCAGTTTGCCGCTGAGGATCGAGATGAAGATGATGTTGTCGATGCCGAGGACGACCTCGAGCAGGGTCAAGGTCAGGAGGCTGACCCAAACCGCGGGCATGGCGAGTTGTTCGAGGATCGTTCCAGAGACCTCGGCAGGACCGGCCGCCGCGGCGATGAGGCCAAATGTTTCCATTGCCGCCGAGTCTTCACACCGCGGGTCCCCCTGTCAAAACCGCGCCACCGAACACGTGCGGCAATGTTGCGCCCGTCGTGAGGAGAATTGGCTTGCTGGCCGGGAACACGCTGTCTATCCCTCCTGCCGGCGGTTTGGGGACGTAGCTCAGTTGGTAGAGCGTCTCGTTCGCAATGAGAAGGTCAGGGGTTCGATCCCCCTCGTCTCCACCACTTCCGCCCCTGATTCCGGCGAGATTTCGGTCAGATCTCCGCTTCCACACCCAAGCCCACCTTGCCGGTCACATTGATCGTGCCGTTGTCGTAGGAAAGCCCCACGAACGGATCGTCCGCCAGCAGCCACGAACCATCGAGGTCGGCGTAGTCCGTCCCTTGTGCCACGACCACTCCCGCGGCGATGAGGAGACTCGTCTCAAGCATGCAGCCTACCATCATCGTCAGTCCGAGTTCCTTGCCCCGGCGCATCATGGCCAATCCCGGCGTGATGCCACCGCACTTCACCAGCTTGATGTTGAACCCGTGGAAATGCCCCGGGATGCCCTCAACGTCCTCCCTGACGACGCAGCTTTCATCAGCGAGAACCGGCAGGACGGATTCTGCGAGGAAGGCGGGCATCTGGTCACGGCGGTCGGGCGGCAAAGGCTGCTCGATGAACTCGGTGCGGAGTCTGACAAGCTCCGTGGAAAGGGCCCTCGCATCGAGTTCACCCCACGCGCAATTGGCGTCGACGCGGAGCTTTGCGACGGTGTTTGCCGCGATGAAACGAAGGGGGGCCAAATCCCCATTGGCATCGGATTTGACCTTGATGGAAGGCACCGACCTCAGCTCAGCGACCTTGCGAACCAGTTCCTCGGGCGTGGAGATCCCGATGGTGAAGGAAGTGACGATCGATCTCGCTTTCCGCCCAAGTCCCAACTCGCAGACCGAGACCCCCTTCTTCTTCGCCAGCCAATCCCAAAGGGCGATGTCCACCGCGCACTGGGCCGCCCGGGAAGGTTGGAGCCGGGGCCAGACTTCGTTCCAGACCCGCTCGATGTCGGCCACGGAAGCGACACGGAGGCCCACAAAATATTCCCGCAGGCCCTCGATCAGGTCGACCACCCGGCCCGCCGTTTCCCCGTAGAACTTGTTGGGCGAAGCCTCGCCGTAGCCGACCACCCCGTCCGCCGAGAGCTTGATGATGACGTTCTGGACCTCGGTCTGGGCTTCCCGGGAAATCCGGAAAGGGGTCTTCGGATGGAGCTTCAGGGTGGCGGTGGCGAGTTGCATGCGTGCCGGAAAAACGGCTTCGCGGACGATTCACGCGCGACGGGCCAACCGCAATAACACCTTCGCACCAGTAGCGGACGGGCGCATGGCTGCGGATTTAACCTATTGCAATCCATCTCCCACCTGATAGTAAACGCGTCCCCGTTTCGGCGGGCCAACCAGATTTTACGGAGCAAATACGATATGTCACAGCATCGAAGCCTGCGGGCATCTAGCACCTTGGGTGCAAAACGAAACGTCTTGAAGCGCTTTGAGCGCGTCGCACTCCTCAAGGAACGCGGTGCCTGGAAGGACGGAGAGCGCGTGACCGGCCTGCGCAAGACCAAGCCCCCGGAGTAGGCCCCGGCCTGGCTCCCGTCTGCAATTTCGACCCCGGAGGAACTTCCTCCGGGGTTTTCTTTTGTCCGGAAAAATTGGCTCCGGTTCCAAACAGCCGGGCCCGAAGGCCCGGCTTTGCTTTTCAACGGCCGACCCACCGGTCCTATGCCCGGCCCACGGCGGCCAGGAACGGTTTCAGTTCATCCATCAGCTGCGCGAAACCCTCCAGGGTTACCTGTTGCGCGCCATCGCTCCAGGCTTCGGACGGATTGGGATGCACTTCGATCAGCAGAGCATCCGCTCCCATGGCGATCGCGCCCTTGCAGAGCGAGAAGACCAGGTCGCTCCGCCCGGCACCCTGGCTCGGATCGATGACGATCGGACAATGCGACTCCTTCTTGATGATCGGGATCGTCGACAGATCGAGCGTGTTGCGCGTGTAGGTCTCGAAGGTTCGGATGCCGCGCTCGCAGAACATCAGTCCCGGGTTTTCGTTCGCCAGCACGTATTCACCGGCCAACAGCCATTCCTCGATCTTCATCGCAAGCCCCCGCTTGAGCATGACGGGCTTGCCGGTCTTCGCCGCCGCGATGAGCAGTTGGAAGTTCTGCGCGTTGCGCGCGCCGATCTGGAGGATGTCGGCATACTCGGCGACCATCTCGGCATGCTGTTCGGAGAGCAGTTCGGTGATGACGGCCAGGCCGGTTTCCTTGCGGGCCTTGGCGAGCATCTTCAGGCCCTTTTCTCCGAGGCCCTGGAACTCGTAGGGAGACGTCCTCGGCTTGAACGCGCCACCACGCAGGACGGTCGCGCCGGCCTTGGCCACGGCATGGGCCGTCGTCAGGAGCTGCTTCTCGCTTTCGACCGAGCATGGTCCCGCCATGATGACGACCTTCTTTCCGCCGATCACGGCACCGTTCGGCAGCGTGATCGTGGAGTCCGTCCTGTGAGCCTCACGACTGACGAGTTTGAAGCGCTTCTGGATGGGTGTGACGCTTTCCACCTGCGGCCATGTGGCGAGCGGTTCGAGCGGACGGTTCTTCCGTTCGTCGCCGATGGCGCCGATGACGGTGCGGGCCACGCCGCGCATGATGTGCGGCTTGTAGCCGAGCTTGCGGATTTCGCGGAGCACGTCGGCCTCCTGTTTCTTCGAGATGTTCGGTCGCAGGACAATGATCATAATGAG
>JAYUUX010000312.1:0-1809 GCA_043754645.1 Verrucomicrobiales bacterium
CGGCGTCATGGCCATCGAGACCGACAGCGGCGCCTTCGCCGGCGCGCCCGATCCGTTCGTGGCCGGAGCCATCAAGTTCGTCGACGAAGCCTTCGCGACGACGGCGAAGTAGGATGGCTCCGGGATTTCTCTACGTCCGTCGGAAGCCGCAGAGCGGCGAAAGAAAGCAGCCCACGGCGTGAGTCGTGGGTTGCCGCGACGAAGGGAACGAGCCCCGGCAGGGGCGAAAGAAGTCAGACCGGCTGCGAGATTTCGGATCTGTCGCCCCTCCGGGACTCATATCGGTTCCCTATCAAACCCACAGCTCACGCTGTGGGCTACTATCTGGCGCTGCTCCGCAGCTAGGGGGAGCTGTGATCCCTTGATCGTGCAAAACCGTTTGGATGGAAAACAGAACAGGCGCCGGTCACCCGGCGCCTGTTTCGTTTCCGTGAAGGCTCACTGTTTCTCCGAGCGCTCGACGATGTGCCGTCGGCTGGGACGCCAGAAGATTTTTTCGCGAACTCGGGACGCTCGGTCGTCGTCCTCTGCTGAATAGTATACCTCTAGCGTCCTTAGGCCCAGCGTCCCATCGCGATACCACGTCTCAACCGACTTCAACGGCCAACCTCCGGCCTGGGCCGGACCAAGCAGGGCGATGATGTTCGAGCGACTCATCCCTGTGTGGACCTGATTCCATTCAGCGGGCGTCGGCGGAGTCAGAGGCGTCACCCAGCCGAGGATCACGGGCGAAAACAAAAGCGCCGACGCCAAGGCTGCTCCAGCAGCGATCTTGGACCGTCGGCGCATTGGAAGGAGGGTTGTCCGGCTTACTTCGGCATCTCGGGCTTGTCGTATTCACCGAGCTTGCGGAGCCACACGTTGCGGAAGCGCATCGGGTTGCTGTGGTCCTGGAGCTGGATGAAGACCTCTGGATCGTGCGGGCGGTTGTAATTGCCGTTGTTCTGGTGCGGCGTGTTGCCGGCGAATTCCTTGCGGTGGTGCAGGACGACGCCGTTGTGGATCACGGTCACGGCCGCCTTTTTCACCAGCTTCTTGTCGGCGTCCCAGCGCGGGGATTCCCAGATGATGTCGTAGCTCTGCCACGTGCCGGGCGCCTTGGAGGCGTTCACAAGCGGCGGCGACTGGCCGTAGAGGCCGCCAGTCTGGCCGTCGGGGTAGGTCGGGTTGTTGTAGGAGTCGAGCACCTGCACCTCGTAGTTGCCGTTGAAGAGGATGCCGCTGTTGCCCCGGCCCTGGCCGTTGCCCTTCACCTCGACGGGCGTGGCGAATTCGATGTGGAGCTGGAAGTCTGCGAAACGGTCCTTCGTCTGGATGCTTCCCGACTTGGGCGCGACTTCCATGTAGCCGTTCTCGATCTTCCATTTCGCTTCGCCCCCGCCGCTGGTCCACTTGGAAAGATCCTTGCCGTCGAAGAGCACGATGGCGTCGGAGGGCGGTTTGGCGCCGTGGCTGAAGGTTTCGGCCGGCGTCACGAGGCGCGGCTGGGGCCGGTCGCCGTCATGCACGTGCCATTGGGTGCCGGGGATCTTCGGCGTGGTGGTGTAGCCGAGCTTGCCATCGGCGGCGATGACCGCTGCTGCGGCGACGGTAAGGCCCAGGGTGAGGGCAAGAGGTTTGGAGATGTTCATAAGGGGTGCGTTTCATGTCTCAGACGGACCGCGCCTTGGCAAGATTCATCGCGGCATGAGCGCCGGGCTTAACCAAGCCCAAGTCATCACGAAAATCCTCTCGGTGGCTTGGTCGGGGCGGCTCGGGTTGGAGTCCGAAGGCAAGCGCAGCGCCTCGTCCACCGCTCGGCGCTCCGAG
>JAYUUX010000313.1:0-1691 GCA_043754645.1 Verrucomicrobiales bacterium
CCGCGCCGCTCCCGTTCCTCGGTCAGCAGCCGGGTCACCTCCATGCAGACCATGGATGAATACTCGTTCTTCTTCACGATCCATCGCTACGGCAGAAACCGATTGACAAAACATAGTCTAATTTGACTAACTCCAACCATGTTCACACGACGCCTTGGAATCGATTCACCGGAACAGAACTACTGCGCCCGCAGCTGCCCCGACATCCTTGAGATGGCCGACGGCGACTTCGCCATCATCGGCGCCGACATCACCACGGAGGCCGCCTCCCATCTTCCAATGGGTTCGGGCTGCGGCCCCGAGGAGCGGATTGTCCGCATCCCACGTGCGCTCCTGCTCAAGGCCCGCGCCGACATCCCGGCGGTGTAGCCGTATTCCCTTGGGCGGTGATCCGTGGTAGAAGCCGGAGGATGGCGGGTTCATTTTCCTGGGTTCGGGACAACTGGTTTTCCTTGGTGCAGACGGCGGGCATCCTGGCCGGGCTATTATTCACCGCCTGGTCGTTCCGGCGGACCAGCCTCGATCAGCGGGCCTCCAACCGCCTGAGCCTCGCCGGCCATCACCGCGAACTGTGGGAGGGCGCGCATCGGGATGTCGCCTTGCAGCGGATCTTCGCCGCCGAGCCTGATCTCGTCGCCGCTCCCGTCACCTTCGAAGAACGGGAGTTCCTGTTGGAGGTCATCTACCACTTCCAGACCTGCTGGGAGCTTGCCCGGGAGGGCGGTCTTGTCTCGCTTCGGGCGTTGAGATTGGACGCCGCCGCCTTCTTCGGCCTGCCGATTCCGCGGGCGGTCTGGCGGGAGACACGGGACAGCCGCGATCCAAGGTTTGTGGCTTTCATCCAGGAGTGCTTGAAGGCGCGGTGAGCGTATACAAACACAACCACCTGCAACGGAGGGCCGTGCATTCCGTTTGGTCGGGCTACGTCTACAACTGTAGACGGAGCAAACACCTCTCCTTCATCGAGTCGGGCAATTCCCGTCTACAGTCCCCGCACCGCAGGTGCATCCGGTGTGTGGCTGTTGAAGGTCGAATTTGATGGTGTCGGGCTGGGCTCCCTGGGTCGATGGGTCGTCTTGGCCTAGGGTCTTCCGTCCCCCGCGCCGGAAACAAAAAAGGCTCGGGATTGACCCGAGCCGATTGGCTTCTGTTGCCGTCACTGTGCCGCGACCAAAAGCCATTTGGCCGTGCCCAGGTCGACCTCCTCGACCGTCCAACTTGGCGAGTCGAGAAATTCCTCCGGGTCGAACCGGACACCGTCGACCGGTGTCTGTTCCCACATGGAATACAGCTCAGGCCAGTAGAGCTCGAAGAGCTCGTAGGCGGCATCGCGTCGCACGTCGATGAAGGTTGAGCCGGAGAAGAGATGCGCACCGCAGTCTTCCACCTTCGAAGCCGTCAACTCGATCAGGTCTCCCCCTGCACGTTCACCAAGAAATGGATTTTCAGCAGCGCCTCGTCATTGCCGTCGCCGAGCTGTTCCAGCAGCGCGGCCACATGCTCCAGCTCGCTGCCGGTGACGCTGCGGCGGGGCTTGAAGAGTTCGGCCACGGCTGGGTTGTCCCCGGACGACCAGAACTCCGCCTCCCCGTCCCTGTCGTGATTCCACGCCACTACTTCCTCTGCCGTCAGCGCCCTCTCGATGGCACCTTGTTCCCTGAAGTTGAACCCTTCGAATGTCCCGAGGCCGA
>JAYUUX010000314.1:0-1984 GCA_043754645.1 Verrucomicrobiales bacterium
CGCAACGTGACGCTGGAGACCGGCGACGAAAACTCGCCCAGCGGCATCATCCTCGCCGAGGACAAGGACACCGTGACGATTCAAACCGGCCCGACCGCAGCGCAAGTGCAGAAGGTCGCGAAGAGCGCGATCAAGTCGCGCCGCCCATCCGCGCTCTCGCTCATGCCCACCGGCCTGGTCAATTCGCTGGACAAGGAACAGATCCTCGACCTCCTCGCGTATCTGCTCGCCGAAGGGAATTCCAAGCACGCCGCCTTTCAACACGGCCAGTGACCGGCACTCCCATGAAAACCATCGTCGCGATTCTTGCCCTTCTGCTGGTCCCGCCGGTCGCGCTCCACGCGGTCGACGAGCCAGCCAAGCGGCCCAACATCCTCATCATCATCGCAGACGACATGGGATTCTCCGACGCCGGGTGTTACGGCGGGGAGATTCGGACGCCGAATCTCGATCGCCTCGGGGCGACCGGCCTGCGCTTCACCCAGTCCTACAACACGGCGCGCTGCTGGTCATCGCGCGCCGCCCTTCTCACCGGGCACTACGCGCAGGCCGTGCGACGGGACAGGACGACCGACCTCAAACTTCCGCCTGGTCACGGGACCGGCGGTGCCGCCGGAGTGCGTCCGCGCTGGGCGCAATTGCTGCCCGAGTATCTCAGGCCGCTCGGCTATCGCTCCTACCATTCCGGCAAATGGCATGTGGACGGTCGACCGCTCGACAATGGTTTCGACCATTCCTACGAGAGCGGAAACGGTCAGGGATTCTTCTCCGCGCAGGGCCATTCGGAGGACAACGTCGCGTTGCCGGCCGGCAAGGTGGACGGCAGCTACTACTCCACCGTCGCCATCGCCGACTACGCCATCAAGCATCTCAAAGAACACGCAGCGAAACATTCCAAGCAGCCGTTCTTCGGATACCTCGCTTTCCACGCCCCGCACTTTCCAATCCAGGCGCTGCCCGAGGACATCGCGATCTACAAGGACACCTACAAGCCCGGCTGGGACGCGATTCGGGCGGACCGGCTCGCCCGCCTGAAAAAGCTCGGCGTCTTCCAGGGCGAACTCTCCCCGCTTGACCCCGTCACAGTGCCGGGCTGGAACCTGCCCGAAGAAGCCTTGCACAAACGAATCGGCGGGAACGAAGTCGCACACGCCGTTCCGTGGGCCACGCTCACGCCCGGGCAGAAGGAATTCCAGGCCGCCAAGATGTCCGTCCACGCCGCGATGATCCACCGCATGGACATCGAGATCGGACGCGTGCTGGCGCAGATCGAAAAGATGGGCCTGCTCGAGAACACCATGGTCGTCTTCGTGTCCGACAACGGCGCGTCCGCCGAGCAGATCATCCGGGGCCTAGGCGAAGACCCGAAAGCGCCGATGGGCTCCGCCTACCGATATCTCGGCATCGGGCCCGGATGGTCGAGCGCGGCAAACACGCCCTTCCGCCTCCACAAGTCTTGGAACCATGAAGGCGGGATCGCCACGCCGCTCATCGTGTCATGGCCCGCCGGCATCAAGGCGCGCGGCGAACTGCGGACCGACCCCACCCACCTGATCGACCTCGTGCCCACGGTGCTGGAACTGACCGGCGCAAAACGCCCGGCCACCGTCGCCGACCTTCCCGTCCCGCCGTTGCCGGGCCTGAGCCTGGTGCCGGCCTTCGGCCGCGATGGCACGGTGAAGCATGATTTCCTCTGGTGGCACCACGAGGGCAACCGCGCCATCCGCGTCGGCGACTGGAAGCTGGTGTCCGATCACACGGCACCGTGGGAACTGTTCGATTTGAGCAAGGACCGGTCGGAAACGAAGAACCTGGCGACCGCCCATCCCGACAAGGTCAAAGAACTGGAAGCGACGTGGAACAAGCACGCGATGGAGTTCCACCAACTCGCGCTGCAAGATCCCCCGAAAGCGCGGCCCGGCCAGAAGAAGAAGGCAGAAGCAAAGGCGGAGGCTGCCGACTGATCGGCGCATGAAAACTCCGG
>JAYUUX010000315.1:0-3382 GCA_043754645.1 Verrucomicrobiales bacterium
GATGCCACCACCGCAGCAACAGGCCTTGGCGCGGACTGAAAAGAAACGCGGCGCCGAACAGGCTCGCCGATGCGAGGACGATGAAAGGACCCGTGGGCAATGCCGGCGCCAGGAACGACACGAACGATCCGGCCACCCCGGCGGCCACTCCGGCCGCCACCGCGATCGCGAGCATGCGGTGCATCCGATCGGTCAGGAGGTAGGCCGTCGCGGCCGGAATGATGAGGAGCGCCGATACGAGAACCACACCGACGGCCTGCAGCGCGATGACGACGGCGAAGGCGAGGAAGAGCATCAATCCATGATGGACCCAGCGCACCGGCAAACCGCTCGCCCGGGCGAACCCGGGATCGAAACTCGTGACCAGCAATTGCCGGTAGAACATGGCCACGCCCAGCAACGCCCCCACGGTGACGATCGCCATCAACTTCAGATCAGAGGGACCGATCGCCGCGGCCTGGCCGAAGATGAAGCTGTTGATCCCGCTTTTGTTTCCGGTCGGCAGTCCTTGGATCATGCTCATCAGGCACAGGCCGACGGAGAAGAAGCCGGCGAGGACCATGCCGAGCGCCGCGTCCTCCTTGATGCGAGTGGTGGAAGTGATCCAGCTGACAAAGGCCGTTCCAAGCAGGCCGGCCAAAGTCGCACCGACGAAAATGGCCATGGGATCCTTGGACATGTTCCACAGGAATCCCAAGGCTACGCCGGGAAGAACGGCATGCGACAACGCATCCCCCGCCATGGCCATCCGGCGCACGACGATGAAACTGCCAAGCAGACCCGTGCTGACTCCGATCAGGACGGCCCCCAACAACGCGTAACGAACCGACGGATCGCTCAAGGTGAAGAACCGCACCGCCTGTGTCCAAACGCCGGTCTCCACCACGTCGCCAACCCGCGCAGCGTGGGCCGCAAAGGGAATGGACGCGATGGCCAGGAACAGCAGGAGGCCGAATCCGATGCGGCCACGGAGGCTGCCATCCGGCGTTCTGACGGTTTCCTGAAAGCTTGGAGGCATCGATTTCAGGACTGTTGTTTCACGGCTTCTGCCACGTCGGTCAGGATCGTGAGGCGGCCTCCGTATGTTTTCTGGAGAAGGTCGTTGTTGAAGACCTGTTCGGTGGGTCCGAACGAAACGACGCGCATGTTCAGGAGCAGCAGCATGTCGAAATATTCCTTGGCCGTGCTGAGGTCATGATGGACGACCATGAGCGTCTTGCCCCGTGACTTCAGTTCCTGGAGAAGGCCGATGATCGCGGATTCGGTCGCGGCATCCACGCCGGCGAAGGGTTCATCCATGAAGTAGAGGTCGGCCTCCTGCGCCAACGCGCGGGCGAGGAAGACGCGTTGCTGCTGGCCGCCGCTCAGGTTGGAGATCTGGCGATTGGCGAAAGGGAGCATCTTCACCTGGTCGAGGCAGGCACGCGCGACGTCGACATCCTCGCGGCGCGGCCGCTGGAACAAGCCGAGCCGTCCGTATCGGCCCATGAGCACGACATCAAGGACGTTGACGGGAAAATCCCAATCGACCGACTCGCGCTGCGGAACGTAACCGATCCGCCGGAGGTTCTTCTTCAGAGGCTCGCCGAAGACCTTCACCCAACCGGCGCTCACGGGCACTTGGCCGAGGATCGCCTTGATGAGCGTCGACTTTCCGGCGCCGTTCGGCCCGATGATGCCGATGAGCTTCCCGGCGGGAACGACGAGGTCGATGCCCCAGAGCACGGGCTTCTTCTGATACGCCACCGTGAGGTCGTGCACTTCCAGCGGGATGTCGTCCGTGGGTGCCGGCCGTGACGTATGCGGCGTGGGAAGCGGGACGGTGTTGTTCATGGCGTTGGGCCGGAGCTCACTTCAACGCTTCGACGACGGTGTTGAGGTTGTGTTTGATCATGCCCTCGTAGGTGCCGAGGTCGTAGCCGTTCTCGATCTGGCCGGGCGTGCCCATCGCGTCGGAGAAGAGTTCACCGCCGATGCGCGCGCCGGAGTCCTTGCTGATGCGTTCCAGGGCCTGATGGGAAACGCTGCTCTCGACGAAGATCGCCTTCACGCCGCGCTGCTTGATGAAGTCGACCATCTTCGCCATGTCCGCCCCGCCCGCTTCGCTCACCGTCGAGATTCCCTGGAGACCGATCACCTGGAAGCCGTAGGCGCGGCCGAAATAGCTGAAGGCGTCATGGCTCGTGATCAGCACGCGGCGGGCTTCGGGAAGCTCCATCGCGCGCTTCTTGGCCCACGCGTGCAGATCGGCGAGGCGCTTCTGGTAGTCGATGAGCCGCTGTTCGTAGAAGGCCTTGCCGGCGGGATCGGCGTCCGCCAAGGCGGTTGCCGCGGACCGCGCGCAGTGGGACCAGAGCTCCACGTCGAACCAGATGTGCGGATCGGGATGCTCCCCTGCTCCATCCGGCTTGAGCAGCCGTTCCTTGGGAATGCCGGACGAGACGGCCACGACACGGCGACCGCTGCCCTTGGCCAAACCGTCAAAGACATCCTGCATCTTCCCTTCAAGATGGAGGCCGCTGTAGAGGATCAGTTTCGCATTCCGAAGCTTGGGACCATCGCCCGCCGTGGCCTTGTAGAGATGCGGATCCACTCCAGGACCCATGAGCGTCGTCACCTCCACCCGCTCCCCTCCGAGGCTCCTCGCGAGGTCCCCCACCATGGTAGTCGTCGCGGTCACAGCCAGCTTGTCCGCGGCCATCAGCGGGAAAGATCCCAACACGGCCGCGAACACCCAACCCATCAATCGTTTCATGGACGGGAAACTATTGGCTGGTTTGTTTGTGTCAAATAATAAAGTTAGATATGCCTATATCTGACCGTTGGACACCCGTCTACGGCTCTCTAGGTTGCCTGCGATGCAACCAGCAGACATCCAGGTCATCGGTCACGAACTCGCCATCCGTTGGGATGATGGCGCGGAGTCCTTCCTCAATCTGGAGACTCTGCGCCGGCGTTGCCCGTGCGCCGGCTGCGCGGGGGAGAAGGATGTGATGGGAAACCTCTACAAGGGTCCCACCAAGCAACTGGGCACCGCTTCGTTTCAATTGCGGCGCTTCACGCCCGTCGGTGGATACGCCATCCAGCTGTTCTGGGGCGACGGCCACAACACGGGGATCTTTTCGTGGGAGTATCTGAAGCGAGCGGCCTCCGAGTAACCGGAGGAAAGGCCCGAAAAGAAAAAGCCCGCAGGGTTTTCCTGCGAGCTGCGGACGGTTGGCAAATGCTCAGGCGTTGCCGCCGAAGCTGACGAAATCGTCGACGTCGAGGACATCGAACCAGGACCGGATGTCTTCCCGCACCGTTGTGAACTGCTTCACATACCCCGCAAAGAACTCGAGGGTTTCGGCATCGCTGTCGGGCCCGCGACGATCCTGAAACG
>JAYUUX010000316.1:0-1719 GCA_043754645.1 Verrucomicrobiales bacterium
TGCGGACAGCGAGCGCCGCCAGTGCCTCCTTCGGTCGTCGTTCGCGGGTTGCGGCGCGTTCGGCCGGGGTGGGCTTGAATCGACCGTCTTCAAAATGGATTCGTCATTCGCTAAACCGCCAAGGGATTTCTCCGATCCCTCCAAGTCAATCGGGCCGTTTGATCGACGGACCGGCCAACCGAACACGAATGATACCAGCCAGTCTGCCTCCGAACGAGGAACAGCGCCTTGCGGCGTTGCAGCGTTATGCCGTGCTCGACTCCATGCCGGAGCGGGACTTCGACGACATCACCCGGCTGGCCTCGTCGATCTGCGGGGTGCCCATCGCGCTGGTGAGCCTCATCGACGCCGACCGCCAGTGGTTCAAGTCGCGCGTCGGCCTGGACGCGGCCGAGACTCCCCGCGACCTCGCCTTTTGCGCCCATGCCATTCTTGGGGCGGATGTCCTCATCGTTCCGAACGCGCTCGAAGACGAACGGTTCGCCGACAATCCGCTGGTCACCTCGGGGCCCGCGATCCGCTTCTACGCCGGCACTCCGCTCGTCACCTCCGACGACTTCGCCCTCGGCACTCTCTGCGTGATCGACACGGTTCCGCGCGAACTGGCGCCGGACCAGATCGAGTCGCTCAAGGCCCTCGGCCGGCAGGTCGTTTCGCAGCTCGAACTGCGCCGGGCCGCCCGGGAACAGGAACGGTTGAACGCGGAGCTGATGGCGGGCGAACAACGGTTCCGCGCCCTCGCCGAAGATTCGCCGGTCGGGATCTTCGAAACGGACGCCGACGGTTCCTGCACCTACACGAACACGCGTTGGCAGGAGATCTACGGGCTCGACGCAGTGGAGGCCCGCGGCGACGGATGGGCACGGGCGATCCATCCCGAGGACCGCGAAAAAGTCGCGGCCGCATGGGACCGGACCACCCGATTTGGATCCGAGTTTCGAATGATCTTCCGGGTCCGACGGGGAGACGGCTCGGTCCGGCACGTGTCGGTCCGCAGCCGCCCGGTCCCGACGACGGACTCAAGACGCCCGGGATACGTCGGGAGCAGCGAGGACGTAACCGACCAGCTCCAGGCCCGCGCCGAACGGGACAGCCTCTTCGACTTGTCGGCGGACCCGTTGTGCATCATGGGAGCCGACGGATTCCTGAAGCAGATCAACCCGGCCTGGAGCCACATCCTTGGCTGGTCGGACGAGGAGCTCCTCTCGACGCCATGGCTGGATCTGGTCCACCCGGACGACCGCGACGAAACCGCGACGATCGGAACCGCCCTGCAGGTGGGCCATTCCATCAAGGAGTTCGAAACCCGATTCCGCTGCAAGAACGGCTCGCACCGCCGCTTCTGCTGGAGCGCGACGCCGTTGTCGGAACAACCGCAGGTCGTCGCCTACTTCCGCGATGTCACGGAACGATACGAGGCCGAGCGTCGGCTCCGCGAAAGCCGCGCCGGGCTGAAGGAGGCGCAGCGTCTCGCCCAGCTCGGCAGTTGGAGCTGGAAGATCGAGGGCGACAAGGTGACCTGGAACGAGGAGCTCTACGGAATCTTCCGCCGGGACCCGAAACTCCCGGAGCCTTCCTATGCCGAAATGGCGACGATCCATTCCGCTGAAAGCTGGCAGAGGCTGGAATCCGCAGTGACGAACGCCATTTCCGAAGGCACGCCCTATTCAATCGACCTCGAGATCATCCGGGGCGACGGCACCCGGGCCATGATCACCG
>JAYUUX010000317.1:0-2502 GCA_043754645.1 Verrucomicrobiales bacterium
ACGCGAAGCCGCGCGATTTGCCGGTGAACTTGTCGAACATCAGGTTGACCGACGCGACGGCGCCCGCCTGTGAGAACAGGTCGGTAAGGTCGTTTTCAAGGGTCTGGTAGGACAGGTTTCCCACGAAGAGTCTGTTTTCGCTCATGAATCTGGACCGCCCGGAAGAACCGTGGAGAAAGGGCGCTCCGCGTCTGCAGAACCCGCCGCCGGACATTCCATCCCGCTGTCACCATGACACCAACCATCTACCGTTCCTCTCAGCCGAACGACGTTTTCGTATCACAACCGATTCCCGAGTCAAACCGGCTTTGGCGCGTGGCTTGACGGGTGCCCCCTCCGCACCAACAGTCCGCGGGTGAATTCGGAAGGCGTTGGCAAACAGGTCGTCGCGGTTTTCGTCGTGACCCTGATCATCTATGTGGTCGGTTTCAGTTGGCTCGAGCATCGCCGTGTCGTGAAGGGACCGTGGAACGTGGCCTTCGCAACGGACGACGCCGGACACCCGTCGTTGACCATCTCGCACACCTACCTTGGGATCTCCAACGTCACGGTCCGCATTTCCGACAAGACGATCACCAACCGCCTGGCGACGACCGTCGTCAGCTTTGCCACGGTCACGAACACCCCCGCATTTGGTGAGATGCCCTATTTCGACGCCACCTTTCTCCCTGGAGCCCTGACGTTCAACCTGCTCGGGCACGAGATCGAACTGCTCCCGCGCACGCTCAAGCTCGACCTACAGGAAGTTCCTTGGATCAACGGCACCAACTACACGCTGTCCGGCCAGGGCAAGTATCAGCCGCGCAAGAAATCACGCTACTGAAGGAGCCCGCTTGGCGGGAATCCGAAGCGCGAAGGCCAAATGGGCCGCGCGTTGTCCCCGACTTCGGATTTTGGCCTTCGACCTTCGTCATTTATCACGCGCCTCCGGCGAACCGCTTCACGGCCACGTTGATTCCCATGACCCCGCCGAGCAGGTTCACCACGCGGACCGCGCGTCCGTCCAGATCGCGCATGCGGGACTCGATGCCGCGCTGCGCAGGGAACGCCCGCAGCGATTCCAGGATGTAGCCGTGCGTATCCGCATCGCCGCAGAAGGCGCGGCCGAAGATCGGCACGAGCCAGCGGAGATACGCGAAGTAGGCCGAACGCAGCCACGGGTCGTCCGGCTTGCCGAAATCGAGGATCAGGATCCGTCCGCCCGGCTTGGCCACACGGAACATCTCCTTCAATCCACGATCCCAATCCGACAAGTTGCGGAGCCCGTAGCTCATCGTCACAACGTCGAAGCTCGCATCCGCGAACGGCAGGTTCATCGCGTCGCCTTGGAGAAACTCCGGGGCCACGCAGCCTTCCTCCGACCAGCTGACGTTGCGTTTCCGGGCCACGGCCAACATGGGTTCGCTGAAATCAAAGCCAATGACCTTGGCTCCCTGCTTCGCGAGAGCGAAGGCGACGTCGCCCGTGCCGCAGCAGAGATCGAGCGCCGCATCCCCGGGTGATACCTCCGCCAAAGAAAGCATCCGCCGTTTCCACCAACGATGCAGCCCGAAGCTCTGCAGGTCGTTGATCAGATCGTAGCGCGGAGCCACGGCGGCGAAGAGGTCGTTGACCTTCTGCGCACGCTCGGTTCCCGGCTGGTAGAACTTGTTCGCCATTCAGCGAGATCGTTCTCCGCGGAAGGGCCGCGTGCAACTCCGGGCAATGCTCCGCATCCTTCTCGTTCTCGTTCTCGTTCTCGTGCTCGTGCTCGTGCTCGTGCTCGCTCTCGTCGTGGTCATCGTTCGAGAACGAGAAAGAGGACGAGCGCGAGAACGAACAAAACCAATCACCTCCGCTCGTAGATCCGCTTCAACTCATCCGGCGCGACGCCCGCCCGATACGCGAGGCTCACCCGCCACATCCGTGCATAAGTCCGAAGCACGCCCAACTGCCGGAAACGCCGTTCCGACGTCACAACGGTCGCCGGTGCCAGGACAAGGCGTCCTTCGCCCCGCAGCCGCCGACAGAGTTCGAACTCCTCCATGATCGCCAGATCGGGCACGCCCCCGATCCGCTCAAGGATTGCGCGCCGCACGAAGATCCCCTGGTCACCGAGCACGAGCCCGCCCGCCTTCAGTCGAAGCCAGCATTTGAACCGCGCGCCCCGCATCAGCAGCGTCGGACGCCGGAAGACCTTCCAGAATCCGCCTCCCACCACATCCGCTTTCCCGAGGCTCCCGAGGACCGCTTCAACGAAGTTCGGCGGAACCCACGTGTCCGCATGCAACATCACGATCACCTCGCCCGTCGCCGCCGCACAGCCGGCGCGCAGTTGGCAACCACGACCACGCGGAGCTTCAAACCATCGGGCGCCCGCCGATTCAGCGACTGCGCGGGTCGCATCCGAGCTTCCTCCATCGGCGACGATGATTTCATGGATTCCCACAGCCTCCTTCAGCCTCCGGAGAGTCTCGGGAAGTTCTTCCGCTTCGTTCCAAGTGGGGATCACCACCGACACAC